>JADGGM010000094.1 GCA_019689955.1 Gemmatimonadaceae bacterium | reverse complement strand
GCCCCGGCGAGGATCGATCCCGCGACCCCCACGAGCAGCGACACGCGCGCGGCGAGCATCATGCGCGTGAAGAGGTCGCGCCCGAAGCGGTCCGTGCCGAGGAGGTGGAAGTGCCCCGCGGGATCGATGGCGAGCGGGGGGAGGAGCCGGAGGGCGAGCACGTCCCCCATCGCGCGCGGGTCTACCGGCGCGAGCGGGGGGACGACGATCGCCCCGGCCACGAGCGCGGCGAGGAGCACGAGCGCGACGCGCGTGCGCCAGGGCGTTGGGGGGCGGCGGCTCATGAGGCGCGCCGTCGCGGATCGAGCCACGGGAGCGCCAGGTCCCCGGCCAGGTTGGCGAGGATCACGAGCGCGGCGTAGAGCGTCGTCGCCCCCATCACCACGGGGTAGTCGCGCGCGCGGATCGCGCTCACCATGAGGCGCCCGAGCCCCGGCCACGCGAACACCGTCTCCACGAACACCGACCCCGCGAGCACGCCGGGCAGGGTGAGCGCGAACAGGACCACGAGCGGCGGCAGCGCATTGGCGAGCACGTGTCGCGCGTAGACCGCGTGCGTGGCCACCCCTTTCGCCCGCGCCGTGCGCACGAACCCCATCCCCAGCACGTCCACCACCACGGTCCGCGCATAGCGCGCGACCCCCGCGGCGCCGACCACCGTGAGCGTGAGCACCGGGAGCACCGCGTGGCGCACGAGATCGCCGACGCCGGCAAGCCCCGTCGCCTCGCGCGCGGGGTCATGGAGCCCGAACGCGGGGAGCCGGAGCGCCTCCGGAACCCCCCAGCGCGCCGCACCGTACGTGAACACCGCCACGAGCGCGAGCGCGAGCCAGTAGCTCGGCGCGGCGTACAGCGCCGTGGAGACCGTGGTGAGCGCGGTGTCCGCGGTCGTGCCGCGGCGCGCCGCCTGGTACGTTCCGACCGCGATCCCGATGAGGAAGGTGAGGGCGAGCGAGGCGAGTCCCAACCCGAGCGACACCGGGAGCGCGTCGGCGAGGAGGGCGGTCACCGGGCGGCGCTCGGCGAAGCTCTCGCCGAGATTCCCCTTGAGGATGCCCCCAGCCCACCGCGCATATTGCACGATGAGCGGGCGGTCGAGCCCCAACTCGGCGCGCGCACGTGCGACGTCGGCCGCCGTGGCCGACGGCGGGACGAGCAACGCGGCCGGATCCCCCGGCGCGGCCCGGAGGAGGAGAAAGGTGAGCGTGAGGACGAGCCAGAGCAGCACCGCCGCGTCGAGCACGCGGCGCACGAGGAGTCGCATCGCCTGATGATGCGTCGCCGGATCGGGGCGTCAACCACCCGCCTCCGCACGGTCGCCGCGCTCCTCCTCGCGGCGGCCGGCTCCCTCGCCTGCGGCGCCGCCGCGCGCTCCCCGGACACCGTGGCGTACGCCTCGGGCGCGGACCTCGAGTCCGCGAACCCCCTCGTGACGATCCACCCGCTGGCGCGCCAGGTACAGCGCTACGTCCTCTTCGTCACGCTCACGCAGTACGACGACACCCTCGCGCCGCGCCCGTACTTCGCGCGGCGGTGGCGCTGGTCCCGGGATCGGCGCACGCTCACGTTCACGGTGTACGCCGGCCTCCGCTGGCAGGACGGCCAGCCGACCACGGCGCGCGACGTCGCCTTCACGCTCGACGCGGCCCGCGACCCCGCGACCGGCTTCCCGCGCTACGCCGACCTCGCCACCGTGCAGTCGGTCGACGCGCCCGACGACACGACGGTGGTGGTGCACTTCGCCACCGCGCCGCCGAGCTTCCCCGCGGTGCTCTCCGAGCTCCCGATCGTCCCCACGCACCTGCTCGCGGGTGTGCCGCACGCGGCCATGCGCCGCGCGCCGTTCGGGACCGCCCCCGTGGGGAACGGTCCTTTCCGCTTCGTGGAGCGCCGCGCCGGAGAGCGGTGGGTGTTCGAGCGGAACGATGATTTTCCCCCCGCGCTCGGCGGACCGCCGCGCGTGCGACGCTTCGTGATCGCCATCGTCGACGAGGCGGCGACGAAGTTCGCGGGGCTCGTGAGCGGGGAGCTCGACGTCGCCGGGATCGCGCCGAACATGGCCGCGCTCGTGGCGCGCGATCCGTCGCTCCGCGTGCTCGATTACCCCGCGCTCATGTCGTACGCGATCATCTTCAACGTCGCGCGCCCCCCCTTCGACGATGCGCGCGTGCGGCGCGCCATCGGGCTCGCCATCGACCGGCGGCGCATCATCGACGCGGCGCTCGCCGGGTACGCGACCCCCGCCGCGGGCCCCATCCCGCCGGATCATCCGTACGCGTCGCACGAGGCGCCGGTCCGCGACACCGCGCGCGCGGACTCGCTCCTCGACGCCGCCGGGTGGCACCGCGGCCCCGAGGGCGTCCGCGTGCGCGGCGGGGTCCCGCTGCGCATGGAGCTCCTCACGGTGGGGAGCTCCGACAACGCCGTCGAGCAACTGCTCCAGGCCGACCTGGCCACGGTCGGCGTGCAGCTCGCGATCCGGCAGCGCGAGATGGCCTCCTTCCTCGCCGAGGCGCGGACCGAGCCCAAACGGTTCGACGCGCTGTTCGCGGGGATCCCGGGCGACCTCTCCCTCGCCTATCTCTCTTCCATGTACGACTCGCACCTCGCCGGGAGTGCCCTCGACTACGGGGGGTACCACACCCCGCACCTCGACACGCTCATCGCCCGCGCCCGCAGCGCGCCCACGACCGCGGCGGCGCGCGAGGCGTGGCTCGCCGTGCAGCACGAGCTGGCCGCGCAGGCGCCGGCGGTGTGGGTGTACCACGCGCGCGGGCTGCAAGGGGTCTCGCGCCGGCTCCTCGGCGTACGCATGGACCTGCGCGGCGAGCTGGTCACGGTGCAACAGTGGCGCATCGCCACGCGCGCCGGGGAGCTTGCGGACCGGTGAGCCTCCTCCTCTCTCCGCATGCGCTCGCGCACCGCCGCGCCGCGGTGCAGGGCCCGCTCGCGCCCCTCGCCGATTCCCTCCGCGCCGACCTCCAGCCGTTGCTCGATCGTGGTGTGGAGATCCCGACCGCCAAGGCGCTCCTGTCGCGCGAGGGAGGGCGGTGCGCACGCCACGGCGTCGCGCTCGAGTTCGACCCGTACTCTCCGCACGAGCACCGCTGCCCGGTCGACGGCGAGCGCTTCCGCGGCGAGCGTCACGACCGGTGGTGGGTGATGTTCTACCACCTCTGGCTCGCCGAGCGTGCCGTGCACGCGGCCGCGCTCCACGCGCTGCGCGGCGAGCCGCAGCTGGCCGCGCTCGCGGCGGAGATCATCGACGGCTACGCGGCGCAGTATCTCCGCTACCCCAACCGCGACAACGTGCTCGGCCCCACGCGGCCGTTCTTCAGCACCTACCTCGAGTCGATCTGGCTCCTCCAGCTCTGCGTCGCGCTCGACCTCCTCGAGATGAGCGGCGCCGCGGGCACGCTCGGCGCATCGGTGCGCGACCGCCTCGTGGAGCCCAGCGCGCGACTCATCGCGTCGTACGACGAGGGGGGCTCCAACCGTCAGGTGTGGAACGACGCCGCGCTCATTGCCGCGGGGACGCTGCTCGATCGGCCGGACATCGTGCACCGCGCGATCCACGGCTCGTCGGGGCTCGTCGCGCACCTCTCCGTCGGACTCCTCCCCGACGGGACGTGGTACGAGGGGGAGAACTACCACTTCTTCGCGCACCGCGGCCTCTGGTACGCCGTCACGATGACGGAGCAGCGCGGCGAATCGCTCCCCGCCGCGCTCGCGGCGCGCTTCCAGCTCGCCTTCGCCGCGCCGCTCGCGACCGCGCTCCCCGATTTCACCTTTCCGTCGCGCCGCGACTCGCAGTACGGGATCTCGCTCCGCCAGTGGCGCTTCGCCGAGTCGTGCGAGCTGGGGCTCGCGCGGCGCGACGACGCGCAGCTCGCCGGCGCGCTCTGGGAGCTGTACGAGCACGCCGTGGTCCCGCGCCGCGACACCGGCCGCTGGCGCTCCACGGCCGAGGCGGAGCGCAACGAGCCCGCATCGTCCCTCACGCGCGCCGATCTCGGCTGGCGCTCCCTCCTTCTCGCGCGCCCCGAGCTCCCCCCGCTCGCGCCGGTCCCCGCGCGTTCCGCGCTCCTCGAAGGGCAGGGGATCGCCGTGCTGCGTCGCGACGCCGGCGCCACGTACATCGCGCTCGACTACGGCCACTCCGGCGGCGGGCACGGCCACGCCGATCGCCTCAACCTGCTCCTCGTGCACGGCGCGGACCGGTGGCTCGACGATGTCGGGACCGGCTCCTACGTGGACCCCACGCTCCACTGGTACCGCAGCACCATCGCCCACAACGCCCCGCTCATCGGCGGCCGCTCGCAGCAGCGCGTGAGCGGTGTCCTGCGCGCCTTCGACGAGCGCGGCGGCGTCGGCTGGGTCGGCGCCGAAGTGCCGCTCGGCGGGATCGCGCCCGGTGTCGAGGTGCGCCGCTCCGTCGTCGCCATGCCCGACTATCTCGTCGACCGCGTGGAGTGGTGGAGCGAGCGCCCGGTGCGCTTCGAGCTCCCCCTCCACGTCGATGCCGACGTCGCCCTCGTCGGAGCGCACGATCCGGCGCCCCGCGCGGATCCGCCATCGCCCTCGGCGGGGGGCGCCCCGGCGTTCACCGGCGGCACCGGGCTCGAGGACGGCTTCTCCTTCGTCCACGATGCGACGGTCGTCGCGCGCGCGCCGGCCAACGCCACCGTGCGCCTCGGCGCACACGCGCGCACCATCGCATGGGCCGCCGCCGATGACGACGTCGAGTGGTGGCGCGCGATCGGCCCGGCCGCGCCGGGCGCGCCGGAGCACGAGCGCCCCTTTCTCGTCGCGCGGATGACGGGGACCGGCGGCACGCTCACCACGGTGTGGTCGTGGCGCGCCGCCATCGCGTCCGCCGTCCTGCGCGACGACGGCGCGCTCGTCGTGCACCTCGCCGACGGCACCCGCCACGAGCACGCCGCGCACGACGACGGGTGGACCGTCACGCTCTTCGCCGGCACCGCGCGCAGCAGCGTCGCGCTCGGCGGCGCACGCCCCGCGCCCGCGACGCGCGCGCACGACGCGGACACCGTGCAGGTCGAGCCGGAGCTGGTCCCCGTCGCCCCCGCGCCGCCGCTCGCGTATGACCTCGGCGCCGCGGCCTACCGCATCTCCGAGGAAAGCTGGGACGAGGCCGGACGCCCCACGGCGCGCGTCACCTTCCGCGTGGAGGAGCGCGATCTCGTGATCGGCGTGGAGGTGCACAAGACGCCCATCGTGTTCCGCGCGCCGGATGCCCCCGACCCCGGGCTCGACAACGAGCACCCCGACATCCACAGCGATGGCGTGCAGCTCTACCTCGCCGCCCCGGCCTGGAAGCTCCCGGCCGCGTGGCTCGCCGTCCCCGAGCTGGGCGGCGATCGCGTCCGTGTGCGCCTCGTCGACGGCGCGCGCGCCGACCTCCCGCTCGATGCGCGCTGGGGCTGGTGCGAGGGCGGCTACCGCGTGCGCTTCGCCGTCCCCCTCGAACCACTCGGCGACTGCCGCGAGAACCCCGTCGGCGTGCAGGTCGTCGTCAACGACATGGCCCCGACGCGCGAGCGCCGCCGCGGCCAGCTCGTCCTGAGCGGCGGGGCAGGGGAGCACATCTACCTGCGCGGCGACCGCGAGTCGCCCGCCGTCTTCCGCCACTTTCTCTTGCCGCGTGTCTGACCACCCGCTCGCCAACGTCGTCGTCGTCCTCGACGAGCCGCAGGACCCCGTGAACATCGCGGCGACAGTGCGTGCCATGAAGAACATGGGCGCCGCCACGCTCCGCCTCGTGCGCCCCGTGGAGTACGACCCCACGCGCATCGAGCGCGTGGCGCACGGCACGCAGGACATCGTCGCGAACATCCGCCACTTCGACGCGCTCGACGACGCCCTCGCCGACTGCGTGCGCGTGGCCGGCTTCACCGCGCGCCGCCGCGCGGCCAAGTGGCGCACGGCCACGGCGCGCGAGGTCGCCCCCGAGCTCCTCGATGCCGCGACCACCGGACCGGTGGCACTGCTCTTCGGCCGTGAGGACCGCGGGCTCTCCAACGACGCCCTCGACCGCGCCACCGTCGTGGTGACGATCCCCACCACCGACCACGCCTCGCTCAACCTCGCGCAGGCGGTCCTCGTGGCGCTCTACGAGTTGCACGTGGCCGCGCCCAACGCCTCGCGCACGCTCGCCCCGCCGCGCAAGGACGCGCCCCCGGCCACCGCGGCGCAGTACGAGCGTTGTTTCGCCGACCTCGCGCGCGCGCTCGACGCGATCCACTTCTTCCGCACGCGCAACCCGGAGCTGATCATGCGCACCGTCCGCTCGCTCACCATGCGCGCCGCCCCGGACGCGCGCGAGATCGAGCTCGTCCGCGCCATGGCGATGGAAGTGCTCCGCGCCCTCGCGCGGCGCGGCGACCGCCCTTGACGTTGGGCCGCCGCCTGGGCTTTTTCGTAGAATGGCGCTCCCGTTCCTCCCCTCCGAGCAGTCCGACGTCGAGTGGCGTTCCCGGGCTGCCTCGGTGATCCCCGGCGGCGCGTCCACGGGGAGCAAACGCCCCGACGCGCTCTTCGGCCCCGGCACCGATTTCGGCCCCACGCACTTCGTGCGCGCGTCGGGGTGCCGCGTGACCACCGCCGCGGGCGCGGAGATCATCGACTGCACGATGGCGCTCGGCGCGGTCGCGCTGGGCTACGCGGACGAGGCGGTCACGCACGCGGTGGTCGAAGCCGCGTCGCAGGGGAACGTCAGCGGGCTCTCGCACGTGCTCGAGGTGGAGGTCGCCGAGCGCTTGTGCGAGGTCGTCCCCTGCGCCGAGCAGGTGCGGTTCCTCAAGAGCGGCGCTGAAGGCGTGGCCGCCGCTGTGCGGATCGCGCGTACGCACACCGGCCGCTCCCTCGTCCTCGGCGCCGGCTACTTCGGCTGGCTCGACTGGTGGAGCGATGCGCCGGGCGTCCCCCCCGGCGCGCACGCCGATTTCCATGCCGTCCCGTTCGACGACGTCGCGGCACTCGAGACCGCCGTGCGCGCGAACGGCGACGCGCTCGCCGCGATCGTGATCGAGCCCGTGATCGAGCGCTTCCCCTCCGAAGCGTGGGTCGCCGCCGCGCGACGCCTGTGTGACGAGCACGGCGCGGTCCTCATCTTCGACGAGATGAAGACCGGCTTCCGCGTCCGCACCGGCGGCTACCAGGAGTACGCCGGGATCACCCCCGACCTCGCCGTGTTCGGCAAGGCGCTCGCCAACGGCTACCCACTCTCCGCGATCGTGGGCAAGGAAGACGTGATGCGCGCCGCGGCGTCGACGTGGATCTCGTCGACGCTCGCCGGCGAGTCCACCGCGCTCGCCGCCGCCGCCGCGGTGCTCGAACGGCACGCGCGCCGCGAGGTGTGCGAGGCGCTGTGGGAGACGGGGGCCGAGATGCAGCGCGCCGTCGAGCGCGCGATCGAGGCGGCCGGCGTCTCCGGCGTGCGCGTGCGCGGGATCCCGCCCATGTGGTTCATCGACTTCGACGACGACCGGTGGCGCACCCGCTTCCTCGAGACCGCGCTGGAGCACGGTGTGCTGTTCAAGCGGGGCGCGTACAACTTCGCGTCGCTGGCGCACGACGAGGACGCCATCGCCGCGATCGAGACCGCAGCCACCGAGGCGCTCGTGCGGGTGCGCGATGAGCTCGGTGCCCGCTGACCGCGGCGCGGTGCGCGCCCCGCTCGCCGGGCCGGGGCCGCTCGTGGACGTGCACGCGCACTTCTTCCACCCGCGCTGCGGCCGCAAGGACTGGGAGGCGCCCAATCGCGCGCGCCTCCGCGCCGGCGAGGCGATCGGGATCACGGTGCACGTCGCCTCGGTCCTCGGCACCTGGGGCTTTACCTCGCCCATCTACTTCCCCTCGCCGCGCGACGTGACGCTGGGGAACGACGAGATGCTCGCCATCCAGGCGCGCGAACCGGAGCGCGTGCGGTGCTACGTGACCGTGAACCCCAACGACACCACGCACGCGCTCGAGGAGATCGCCCGCTGCGCCGAGCGCGGCGCGGTGGGGCTCAAGCTCGCCGCCAGCCGCCGCGCCGACGACCCGCTCCTCGACCCCATCGCTGCCGAGGCCGGGCGGCGCGGCTTCCCCGTGCTCCACCACATCTGGCAGCACCGCACCCGCGAGTACCCGAACCAGGAGATCTCCGACGCCGTGGACCTCGGCCGGCTCGCCGCGCGGCACCCGCAGGTGTCGTTCATCCTCGCCCACATCGGCGGCGGCGGCGACTATCGTCACACCTTCCCCGCCGTGGAGGATCTCCCGAACGTGTACCTCGACCTCTCCGGGAGCGGCGTGGACCGCGGCATGGTCGACGACGCGCTCCGTGCCGTGGGCCCCCAACGCCTGCTCTGGGGGGCGGACATCACCATGGAAACCGCGCTCGCCAAGCTGCGTGCCCTCGCCGTGATCGGGCTCGACGACGACGCCCTGCAGGACATCCGGTGGCGCAACGCCGCCCGCATCTTCCCCCCGGGCGCGCTCCCAGGGGTCCCTACCCC
>JADGGM010000093.1 GCA_019689955.1 Gemmatimonadaceae bacterium | reverse complement strand
GCGGGGTTCAGCCAGAGCACGTGGAAGTGCTCCGCCAGGCGCGTGAGCACCTGATGGCGCGAGGTCCAGTGCGGACCCCACACGTCGATCGGGAGCGCGATGATGCCGATGTCGGGGTGACGCGGCGCTCCGCCGCGCGGGGCATCGTTCGGCGACCGGGACTGGCTCACGCGTCGCGCTCCACTCGCGCGCGCCGGAGGAGCGCCAGGAACGCGCGCGCGCGGTCACGGTGCGCGATCAGCACGGTAAGGGTATACACCACGGCCCCCGTCCCCACCTCGGCGAACAGCGCTGTGCGCGTCCCCACGCCGATGGCGCGCAGCCCCCACCGGGCGAGGAGCACCGCGCCGGCCATGACGAGCGTGCTGCTCACCGCGGGCCAGAGGTTCCGGAAGTACGCGGCCGGCGATAGCTCGAGGACGCGGAAGGCGATGCGGTAGGTCGGGATCACCACCACCGGGTACGCGACGATCCACACCGCCGCCACCCCCGGCGCCCC
This sequence comes from Gemmatimonadaceae bacterium, assembly GCA_019689955.1. GTDB lineage: Bacteria > Gemmatimonadota > Gemmatimonadetes > Gemmatimonadales > Gemmatimonadaceae > JADGGM01. The sequence goes on along the minus strand of JADGGM010000093.1, from coordinate 8,040 downwards.
GAACCGGGTCCCGATGAGGAAGAGGATCGGGAGGACGACGGCTGCGAGCACCGTGTACCACATGCTCTCGCGCGAGTGCCCTGTGTAGATGAGGATCTGCGGCGTCACCGTATCGATCGAGCGCACCCCGCCATAAAAAGCCAAGAGTTGCAGCGGAACGATGGCGGCCTCCCAACGATCGCCGAGCACGGCCGGGACGAGCACCGGCGCCGTGAGCGTGAGGCCGAGCGCGGCCGGGAAGGTGATGAACGACAGCCCCGACACCACCGCCAGGTAGTATCGCCGGAGCGCCGGCCGATCCGATTGCACCGCCGAGAAGACCCCCGGCGTCACCTGACCAACGAGCGCGCTTATCCGCTCCACCGGGAGCGTCGCGATCTCCCAGCCGAGCGTGTACGCACCGAGGACCGCCTTCCCGAGCACGCGTCCCACGATCGCGAAGTCCGCGTTCTGGTACGTGTACCACGCCAACCGTCCCACCACCACGTGCCAGCCCACGCGGATCGACGCCGCCACCGACCGGAGCGGGGTGGGCCAGGCGAGCCGGTGGCCGCGTGTGACCAGCGCCAGCGTCGCCCCGGTGGCGCTGGCCATGAGGCTTCCGAAGACCAGCGAGTACACGCCGAAACCCATGAACGCCAGCACGAGCGTCATTGCGATCTGCACCGCGTTCGTCGTCCCATCGATCCAGGCCAGCACGTGGAACTTGAGGTCGCGCGACAGGAGCGCGCGCGGGAGCACGGCGAGGGACGCAAAGACGAAGTTGAGGCTGAGGATGAGGATGATGGTGCGGACCGTGGGCTCGCCGTAGAACGCACCGATCGGGTACGCCAGCGCCACCGACGTGGCGGCAAAGGCTGCACCGATGCAAACCCCGAACCCGCCGAGCTGCGCCAGCTGGTGCTCGGTGAGGTCGCGTCCTCGGAGGATCGCCGCGGTGAGCCCGAACTCGTTGATCAGCGCGACCAGGCCGAGGTAGACCGTCGCCATCCCCATGAGCCCGAAGTCGGCGGGGGTGAGGATGCGCGCGATGACGATCGTGCTCGCCCAGCTCAGCACCTGGATGGCCCACTTCATCCCCCCCGTCCAGGCGATCCCCATGACCAGCGATCGGTCGAGCGCGTGGGTGGAGGGATCCGCGGGGGTTGTCGCCGTCGGCGTCTTGGGCGATGCTTCTACGTTGGTCAGCTCGGGTGGCACTCGTTGAGATCGATCCATGCACCCACGATGGAGTGCAACTGGCGCCCCGCCTCCAACAGCGCTGCTTGGCGGCCTTTAGATTGCTTGCGTGACGACGCCTGACTCTACGCGGTCACACGCCGCCGCGCCACTGAGCGTTCTTCACCTCGTTGCCCCGGCGGAGGTTGGGGGGCTCGAGAGTGTCGTTCGCCTCCTGGCCTCTGGGCATCGTGCCCGGGGCCATCGCGTCGCCGTCGCGGCGGTCATCTCCCCCGGCACATCTGGCGGCAGCTTTCTCGACGCGCTCGCCGCCAGCGGCGTGAAAGTAACCTGCTTGACCATGAATAGCCGGGCATATATCGCCGAGTGGCGCGCGATCCGCGCACTTTGCCTCGCCGAACGACCCGACATCGTGCACACACATGGCTACCGGTCCGACGTCATCGGCGGCCTCGCCGCACGCCGGTCCGGCGTCCCAATAGTAACCACCGTCCACGGTTTTACCGGTGGCGGAGCCAAGAACAAGCTGTACGAGCGGGTCCAGCGCCTCGCCTTTCGCCGCTTCGACGCCGTCGTCGCCGTCTCCCGCCCCCTGGCGGAGGAGCTGGAGCGGGCCGGTGTCCCGCCGGCGCGGATGCACGTCGTCCCCAACGCCTTCGACTGCGCCGCGCCGCGGCTTTCGCGCGCCGAGGCGCGTGCGCGGCTCGGGATCGCCGCCGAGGCGCGCGTGATCGGGTGGGTCGGCCGCCTCAGCGACGAGAAGGGAGCCGACGTGCTCATCGACGCGCTCGCGAGGGTGGACCCCGGGGTCCGCGTCTCGATCATCGGGAGCGGGCGGAGCCGCGCGGCGCTCGAGGCCCGTGCCGCGCGGCTCGGCGTGGCCGCGCGCATCACCTGGCACGGCACCGTGCACGAGGCCGGACAGCTCTTCGCCGCGTTCGATCTCTTCGTGCTCAGCTCTCGCACCGAGGGGACCCCCATGGTGCTCCTCGAGGCGATGGCGGCCGGCACGCCGATCGTTGCCACGAGCGTCGGCGGCGTCCCCGACGTCGTGGGCCCCGGCGAGGCGCGTCTCGTCCCCCCGGACGATCCGCGCGCCCTTGCCGCCGCGATCCAGGAGCGGTGGAGCGACCCGCGCGCCGCCGCCGAGCGGGCCGCGGCGGCGGCGGCCCGCCTCGCCCGGGAGTACGACATCGCCCCCTGGCTCACCCGCTACGAGCAGCTCTACCATGGTATGCGCGCCGTGCGGCGCGACCTCCCCCCCCGCTTCCGGACATGATCACTCTGGCGCTCATCCTCATCGCCGCACCGGTCGCCTGCTTCGTCTACGCGTACGCGATCTATCCGGCGGCGCTCTGGATCGCTGCTTCGTTCCGCCCGCGCCCGCGCGAGTGGCCCGATCCGCCGGAGTGGCCCTCGATCACCATCATCATCCCCGCGTACAACGAGGAGCGCGTCATCGCCGCCACGCTCGACGCGCTCCTCGCGATCGACTACCCCGCGGAGCGACGCCAGATCGTGGTCGTCTCCGACGCATCCACCGACCGGACCGACGCCATCGTCGCCAGCTACGCCGCGCGCGGGGTGGAGCTGCTGCGCATGCCGCAGCGCAGCGGGAAGAGCGCCGCAGAGAACGCCGTCGCCGCCGTCTGCCGCGGTGACATCCTGGTGAACACCGATGCCTCGATCCGCATCCAACGCCACTCGCTCAAGCCCCTGCTGCGCGTCTTCCAGGACCCCACCGTGGGGGTGGCCTCGGGGCGCGACGTGAGCGTGGGGGACGAGCGCGCGGAGGCGAACGCGGGGGAGTCGCGCTACGTCGGGTACGAGATGTGGGTGCGCGCCATGGAGACGCGCCTGGGCTCCATCGTCGGCGCGAGCGGCTGCTTCTACGCGATCCGGAAGCAGTTCCACGACACGCAGCTCCCGCCGGCGCTGGTCCGCGACTTCGCGGGCGTGTTGATCGCGCGCGAGCACGGCTACCGCGCGGTGTCGGTGGACGCCGCGACGGCCGTGGTACCGCGCACGAGCTCCTTGCAGGTCGAGTATCGCCGGAAGATCCGCACGATGGTGGGCGGGATCCATACGCTCTGGTACAAGCGCCACCTGATGAACCCGTTCCGCTACGGCGGCTTCGCGCTCATGCTCGTGAGCCACAAGCTGTGCCGCTGGTTGTTCTACCTCCTCCTCCCCGCGGCGGCGCTCGGGCTCGTGCTCCTCGCGGCGCGCGTGCCGCTGGCGGCGCTCCTCCTCGCCGCGGCGCTCGTCGCGCTCGCGCTGGGGGTCGTGGGGATGCGGTGGCCTGCCGGGCGACGCGTCCCCGCGCTCTTCGCGCTCCCGGGCTTCATCGTCGCGTCGAACGTCGCGGGGATGCTGGCGTGGCTCAAGGTCCTGCGGGGGGAGCGGGCGGTGGTGTGGGAGCCCACACGACGCCCGCTCTAACGCGGGGGCGTTCGGCTCACCACCCGCCCTTCTTGAACAGCATCACGGGGACCGTCTTCACCATGATTTTGAGGTCCTCCGCCAGACACTGGCGCTGGAGGTACTCGAGATCGTAACGCACCTTGGTGCGGACGTCGTCGATCGAGGCGTCGTAGGTGTGGTTGATCTGCGCCCACCCCGTGATCCCCGGACGCGCGCGCTGGCGAAGGGGGTACTCCGTGATGTCCTCCCGGAGCCGCGCGAAGATGCTCGGACGCTCGGGGCGGGGACCGACGATGTTCATGTCCCCCTTGATCACGTTCACCAACTGCGGCAGCTCGTCGAGCCGCGTCCGGCGCAGGAAGCGCCCCACCGGCGTGACGCGCGGGTCGTGCTTCGTCGCCCACACCGCGCCGCTCTCGCGCTCCGCGTCCACGTACATCGAGCGGAACTTGTAGATCGTGAAGATCCGCCCGCCGATGTCCTGCTTGCGCCGGTCGTAGAGCGCGTCGATCCGCCCGCGGCGACGGTCGAGCCCCACGCGCGTCTGCGAGTACACCACCGGCCCACGCGACGTGAGCCGGATCGCCAGCGCCACGAGCACGATCACCGGCGAGAGCACGACCAGCGCGATCACGGCGATCAGGATGTTGACGGCCCGGTTGAGGATCTCGGAGCGCGAGCGCGGCTGGATCTCGATCGGGAGCGCGGCCACGCGGCGGTCATCGTCGCGGACCAGCTCGATCGCGCGCGCGGCCTCCCCGCCACTCGCCGAGCCGTACGCGGGCGCACGACGCGCCCGCTCGGTCGACGTGTGATGCACCTTGCGGCGTTCCGGCGTTGGTAGCCCTACCACCTGCGAGCTCCACACATCTCCAACGTCTTCCCAGAGCATATCGATTCTTAGCGGTGCGTGATGGCGTAGATGCTCACGAACACTCCGGCAGCGAGGCTGCCGATCTGCAGTGCGCGGAGCCAGTCGTGATGCCCCTTCTCCCCGATCACGATCTGGTCCCCGGCACGGAGGTTGAGTTGATCAAGCGTCGTGCCGGAAGCGAAGGCCTGGCGCACAACTTTCTCAGATTGGATCACCTGATTGTCCCGGCGCACGACGGTCTTGTTGACATCGCCACCCTGCGTGGGGCCGCCGGCGAGCATGATCGCGTCAGTGAGCGTCATGTCGCTCGGGAGCGAAAAGAACCCGGGGTGCCCCACCGGCCCCAGGATCGCGATCTGGACGAGCGCCGTCGCGGTGACCTTGGGGTTCTTGAGGTAGCGCGCGAGCTCCTTCGTCAGGTACCCCTCGAGCTCGGAGTGCAGCACACCCTGCAGGGAGATCGCCGGCAGGTTGCTGATCTGGATCGTCCGTCCGGCTCGGACGACCACCGTATCGTTCAGCGCCGAGTCCCCGGCCACCGTCAGGGCGATCCGGTCGCCGACCTGGAAGTCGCCGTCCCGGAGCCGCGCCTGAATCGCGGCCGCCTGCCGCTGCTTCTCCGCGCGCAGCTCGGAGCTGTTCGCGGTCCGGGCCTCCTGCTCCACCTGCGCGGCGAGCGCCTGGAGCTGCTCCCGCGTGGGGCCGCTCCGGCTGGAGTCGAATCCCGCCGCCGGCATCTGTGCGCGCGTCGCGGACGCCGGCGCTGCAAGGGCGATCGCACAGGCGACCAACCACCCGGCACGCGCGATCCCGCCGGACGGCCGCCGGCGGGGCGATGGCTGCATCTGGGTCAATGGCATAGTGAGCCGGGCGTCATGCACCACTTGTGCTAGCCCTCGATCCGTGCTCGGATCCGTGAAAGTGATTGCCACGTAAGTTGTTCCTCTGGCACCAACGGGATCGCCCCGCCTGCGGGCCCGTGCGCTCTGTGGCGACGTCACAACACAACACACGACAGCGTCCCACATGTGCACGCCTGGTCAGTCAAGTCGGTTACTGCGCCAGACCGCACCATTGCGCCATCCCATCGGCTCCCCGAGATTTGTGCGTTACAGCAGCCCCTCCGCCGCACCCCCGCCGGACGCGTCTCGCTCGCCCATCGCTCCTGTGGCGTCGACGCGTCATGAATGGCGGTTGGTTCAGTCCAAGTTTGATCACAACTGTTTCGTGCCAAATGACTTGCGTGCTGTGACGCCAGCCCGCATGAGTCATGCATGATTAAGCGGAGCACTTCACTCCACTTCTGAGCGTCCGCGGCTGGTTCTTACTCGACTGGGCATGAGCGCTGCCCATTCCTGGGAACGTATGTCCGAAACAGAAAAGCTGTCCCGTCCACCGCTGGTTCTCCTCGCCAACGACCAGGAGTGGTCGGCGCGGTCCCTCGAGAGCATTCTCGGCCCGAATGGGTACGCCGTGCTCCGTGCGTACACGGGAAAGCAGGTCCTCGACCTCGCCCGCACGGCCCAGCCGGACCTGGTGATCGTGGACGCACGGCTGCCGGACATGAGCGGGATCGACGTCTGTCGCGCGCTCTACGACGATCCCCACTTCAACCCCACCACCCCGGTGATCATCACCACCGCCGGCGTGGCCGAACGCGAGCAGCGCCTGGCTGCGCATCAGGCCGGGGCCTGGGAGCTCGCGAGCCAGCCGCTGGATGGGGAAGTGCTCTTGCTGAAGTTGGACGCCTTCATGCGCAGCAAACGGGAGGCGGACCGGCTGCGCGCCGAGAGTCTGCTCGACCCCGTCACGGGGCTGTACAACATGCGCGGACTCGTCCGCCGCGCGCGCGAGATCTCGGCTGAAGCTCAACGTCTGCATGCTCCCATCGCCTGCGTCGCCTTCTCGCCCGTCGCGGAGACCCCCGACCTCGAGGAACGGCCGCTCAACGGTCACACGGAGCGCATCGTCGAGTACCTTGGCTCCCTGGTCCGGCGCGGCGGCCGCGTCTCCGACGCCATCGGGCGCCTCGGTCCAACCGACTTTGCAATCATCGCGCCCGCGACCGGTAGCGAAGGCGCAGTCCGCATGATGGAGCGCATCCAGGCGATGATGGACGCCGAGCCGGTCTCGATTGGTGATGCGGAGCACAAAATAAAAATCCGGGCCGGCTATTGCGCGGTCCCGGATTTCTCGGAGTCGGCGGTGGATGCCGTGGAGATGCTCCTCCGCGCCACCACCGCCCTCCGTTACCTCCGCACCGATCACCGCGGCGCGGCGATCCAGGCGTTCGAGGACGTCCCGATCAAATCTGCGCTGTAAGCTCCCCCACGCGCGGCGCCAGCCGCGGCAGTTCGTCATCCTCGCTCGTCGTGTAGCCGTAGAGGTACGTGTAGTAGCGATACACGCCCTGCGCGCGAATGTCGTTCAGCACGGCACCGAGCACGCGGATCGGGAGCCGCTCCAACAGCGCGAGCTTCGCCTCGGCCATCTTCCGATCCGTCGCGCCGGTGCGCAGCACGACGAGGATGTTCCCCGTCGCCGCGCCGAGCACGAAGGGATCGACACCGGCACCGAGCGGCGGGCTGTCCACCAGCACCACGTCGAACCGCGCGCGCAGCTCGGCCATGAGCTGGAGCATCGCCTGCGAGTGCAGTAGCTCGGGGCCCCGGTGCCGCCGCGTGCCGCACGGGATGACCGTGAGCTTCTCGTGCGTCGACGTGCGCAGGATCGACTCCAGCGGCGCGTCGCCACCCAGATAGTCGAGCAGCCCCGGCCGCCGGTTCGCGCCAAACATCGCGTGCAGTTGCCCGCGCCGCGTGTCGCCGTCCACGAGCACGGTGCGGTACCCCGCCTCGGCGAACGAGAGCGCGAGGTTGGACGACACGAGCGACTTCCCATCCCCCGCGCCGGGGCTCGACACCGTCAGCACGATCGGCCCCGAGGCGGCGCACGAGTTGGTGACGCCCATCCGAATCGTACGGAACGCCTCGATGACCTGCGCCGCTTCCTCCGGATCGGGGTCCCCACCGCGCGTGCGCTTGATCGTCGGCACCGCGCCGAGGATCGTCAGGCCGAGCTCCTGCGTCGCCTGCTCCGGGTAGCGGAACCGCGTGTCCGTGTGGTCGAGCAGGAGCGCCAGCCCCACGGCGCCGCCCAGGCTCGCCAGGATCGCGAGGATGATGATGTTCGGCGCCACGTTCTTCGTCATGGTGAGCGGCGCGACCGCGGTGTCGAGGATGCTGACATCGGGGATCGCGCTCGCTTCGGCGAGGCGCGCTTCGCCGTAGCGGCTCTGGAGCATCGTGTACAGGTTCGCCTTCGTCGCCACGTCGCGCTGGAGGCGCATGAGCTCGATCGTCCGCGGCGGGATCGCCTTGAGCTCCGCGGTGGCGCTGTGGAGCTGGCGGTTGAGATCGGCCTCCTGCGCGCGGAGCTGCTGCACGAGACCGCGGAGGATCTGCGGGATGGTCTGCGTCCGCATCACCTGCACGGAGGCGATGAGGTTCTGCACCGTGGGGTGCTGGTCGGTGTAGATCTCGCTCGACGACCTAACATTAAAA
>JADGGM010000092.1 GCA_019689955.1 Gemmatimonadaceae bacterium | reverse complement strand
TTAACGAACCAGCGTGGCGCGCGTAGCAACGAGTTCCCCCCTCACCGCTTGATCAACACCAACACCGCCGTCAAGCTCCCCAGCACGCTCGCGATCACAGGTAAGCTCTGCGCGAACGTGCCCTTGCCCGTCATGTCCCGCTGCGGCACGTACACCACGCCCCCCGGCCCCGGCTTCGGCACCCCGTCCGGCCACAGCAGGTGCCGGTGTACGCTCTCCACCTTCCCGTTCGGCTGCCGCACGTACGCCCGCTTCATGTCCGCTCGCCGGCTCGGTCCCCCCGCGGCGCTCACGTAGTAGTCCAGGTCCTTCCCCGGCACGTACGCCACGCCACCAGGCGAGTTCACCTCCCCCGTCACGTTCACCACCCCATCGTACGGCGGGATGTACACCGAGTCGCCGTCCTCCATGATGAGATTGTCCCGGAAGCTCGGGTCCTTCATCACCCGCGGCAGATCCACGCCGATCCGCCCCAGCCGTCCCTCCCGGCGATAGAACGTCACCCCGCCCGGATACGCCGACGCCGTGAACCCACCGGCCCGCTCGATCACGTCGGCCAACCGCTCCATCTTGTTCGTGAGCGTGTACCGCCCCGGGAAGCGCACCTCCCCCGCCACCACCACCGTGCGCTGTAGCTCCCAGTTCGGCTGGCGCAGGATGAGCACGTTGTCGTACGGCTTGAGCGGCACCTCGGGCGCCGGACCGCTCGGAGCGGGGAGCCCCGGAGGCCCCTGGTACTCACCATTCGGGCCGCGCTCGAAGAGATAGCTCGAGTCGAGCGGAACACGAATCGTCGTCGCCGTCACTCCCGCGGCGCGATTCTCCGGCAACCGCGCGATCTCCGCCTCGGCCAGGTACGCGCTCTCCTGCAACCCGCCCGCGAGCAACACCAGGTCGCGCAACGTCATCCCGTCCCGGTACCGCACCCGCCCGCTCTTCCGCACCGCCCCGCTGATCGCCACGTACCGCTGCGGCCGAAATTCAGCGACCGAGAACACCCGGATGTCATCATCCTCTTGCAGCGGGAAGTCGTTCACCACCGCGCCCGTCGTGTCGCGGAAGCTTGCATGGAGCTGGATCGGTGTGGAATCAGGGCGAAAACGAGTCACCAGAACCTGGCCAAGATACGCATCGGGCTTCACTCCGCCCGCCCGCTTGATCGCGTCGGAGAGCATCATCCCGGGGACGTACCCCTGCTGCCCCGGGAGCCACACGTCCCCGCGCACGCGAATGCGGTTGCGCACGCGCGTGGTCACTGGGAAGATCCGCACCACGTCCCCGGCCACGACGGGGACCGCGGACGCCGCGCCGTCGGTCCCGTCCGTCCCCCGCCCTTCCGCGTCGCTCGCGCTCACGTCGATCACGACACGGTCGCGCCCCCCCGGACCGCGTTCGCCAGGGGGGAGGATCCGCTCGATCTGAATGCGGGCGTGCGACGCGGTCGGTTTGTACCCGCCCGCGGCTTGAATGACGCTCGCGAGCGACTCCCCGGCCTTGAGCTCGTACGTCCCCGGACGCACGACCTCCCCCACCACGCGCACGCGAGGGCCGTGCACCGGGACGAACACGATGTCTCCCGACTGCAGCCGCGGATCGTGCGAGGCGTCGCCGTGGAGCAGATAGTCGTAGACGTCGAGCACGTCCACCACCTGCCCGCCACGACGGATCTCCACGCGCCGGAGCGATCCGTTCTCCGTGGGTCCGCCAGCCGCGTACAGCGCCGTGAGCGCCGTCCCGGCGCTCGAGACCCGATAGCTCCCCGGGGCCACGACGTCCCCGGACACGAAGATCTGGTTGGTCCGCAGCCGCGCCACGCTCACCGAGAAATGCGTGGTCGCTCCGGCGCCGCGCCGGACGCCGGAATAGACGCGGCCGAGTCTGCTGTAGAGCAGATCGTTGAGCTCGGCCAACGTCAGGTTCGCCACGTAGAGCTGCCCCACCTGCGGGATCACCACGAACCCCTCGCGGGTGACGTCGAGCACGTACGAGGTCTCCACGTCCCCGGTCAGGATCAGCACCAGCCGGTCGCCCGGCCCCAACCGGTAGTTCTCGTCGACCGGCCCGCCGAGGTTGGGGTCGAACTCGGTCGTGCGCCGGGCGAACATGTCCATCCCGAAGATCGCGAACCCGCTGTCCGGAGGGGGGACGGCGATCCGCGCCGCCGAGCGGCAGACGAGTTGCTGCCCTCTCCCAACGCCCCCCTGCAGGTACGACGACGGCGGGCGAGGACTGCCCAGCTGGCCCGAATCTCCCAGCAGCGAGTCGAGCGCGATACTGTCCCCCGACGACCGGGCACCGGTCATCGGTGTGTACAGCGAGTCGCAGACGACCTGCATCCCCTGGAGCCGCCGCGCTTCCCGCTGGATCGAGTCCAGTGGGGGCGGCTGCAGCGAGTCCACTTCGGCGGAATCGAGCACGCCGAGCGCGCGAATGGCGTCGAACACGGCCGCGCTCGGCACCGAGTCCGCGGCCGTCGCCATCCCGCTGGGGAGATACGGGTCCAACAGATTCTCGGGGTACCCTTCAGCGCGTAGCCGCGCTCGGACCTGGTCGGGGGTGAGCCCGCTGGCCAGAAGCCGCGCCCGGAGCTGGGCGACGAGATCCGGCCGCGTCTCGAGAAGGGTCCGCGCCTGGTCGGCCGTGGGCCGCTGCGCCAGAAGTGGCGACACGCACGCGGAGAGCACGATTCCCGCGGTCGCGAACCGCGCGAGCAACCGGGCCATCAGAGAGAGTGGGGGAGTGGTGGGACGAGATACACGGCGGCGGCCGAAGTGCACCGGGCGCATGGGAAGGATGGGAGCGGGCCGGCACGATGGTATCGGCGACGGCTCGGAGAACAACGTAAACAGATAAGCAGTCTGATGTCTAGAATCGATGTCGTTCCTGCTGGCCTGATGCCGACGCGTGAGCTACTTTCGCCGTCTTACGGACGCTCTTGCGCGCTCTCACCCCTCAACCAGCCGGGAGCTCCGATGGTCACCCGGAGGGCATCGTGACCACCACCATCGCGCTCACGCTCCGAGCTCGGGTCGAGCAGGTCATCGAGGCCGACTCCATCACCCCCGACCGCTTGGCCACGCTGAGCGAGTCGGAGATCGCCGCGCTCCCGCTCTGGGAGGGGCGGATCCAGCGCCAGCTCGGGGAGCTCTTCGAGGTCCGCGGCTCCCGCAGCACGTCGATCCGCCTCACGGGTGACCTGTCCCGCATCGACGCACTCGGCGCCGGCATGACCACCGGGGAGCTGGTGATCGACGGCCCGGTGGGGCGCTACGTCGGTACGCGCATGGCCGGCGGCACGCTGCGCGTGCTCGGGAACGCCGGTGACGGCGCGGGGCTCGAGATGGCCGGGGGGGTGCTCGAGATCACGGGCAACGCCGGCGACGGAGTCGGCGCGGCGCGCCTGGGCGCGTCCAAGGGGATGCGCGGCGGCGAGATCGTGGTCCGCGGGAGCGCCGGGGCGCGCGCGGGGGCGCGGATGCGGCGCGGGACCATCGTGGTCTGCGGCCACACGGGCCCGGACGCCGGGGAGGGGATGATCGCCGGAAACCTGTTCGTCCTCGGCGCCGTTGGTGAGAATGCCGGCCGCTCCAACAAGCGCGGCTCCATCGTCGCACTCGGACCCGTGTCGATCCCCGTGAGCTATCGGTACGCCTGCACCTACCGCCCCCCGCACGTCGCGCTGGCGCTCCGAAGCCTCCGCACCCGCTACGCGGTCCCGGTCACCGACGCGCACCTCACGGGGCGCTACCGCCGCTTCAGCGGCGACATGGCCGAGCTCGGGCGCGGCGAGATCCTCGCCTGGGACGGCGACGGCACGGAGGTGACGGGATGAACGACCTCGCCCTGAACGACCGCGCCTGGGCGATCGCCGACGACATGGTCGCCCGCGCCGCAGAGCTCCGGATCGCCGTCACCACCCTCCCCTCGGGCGCCCGCGTGCTCGACGCCGGCATCCACGCCGACGGCGGCCTCGCCGCCGGGCTCGCCCTCGCCCGCCTCTGCGTCGCCGACCTGGCGTCTATTAGTTTCACATCGCTACTAATAGGCGAGACGTCCTACGCGGGGGTCCTGGTGCGGACCGATCACCCCGCCGTCGCCTGCATGGCCTCGCAGTACGCGGGGTGGGCGATCCAGGTCGGGAAGTACTTCGCCATGGCCTCCGGCCCGCTCCGCGCGCACGCGCGCGTGGAGAAGGAGCTCTTCGAGAAGCTCGGCTACGCGGAGACCGCCACGCGCGGCGTGCTGGTGCTCGAGGGACGCTCCCTCCCCGATGACGCCGTCGTCGCGCACATCGCCGCGCGCGCAAATCTCCCCCCGGCGGCGATCACGCTCGCCATCGCCCCCACCGCGTCGCTCGCGGCCGGGGTGCAGGTCGTGGCACGCATCCTCGAGACCGGGCTGCACAAGATGGAATCGCTCGGCTTCGACGTGCGCCGCGTGGTCAGCGGGATCGGCACCGCGCCGCTCCCCCCGGTCGCGAAGGACGACCTGCACGCCATCGGCCGCACCAACGACTGCGTCCTCTACGGCGGCCAGGCGCGATTCACCGTCCGCGCGAGCGATGACGAGCTGGAAGACCTCGCCGCCAAGCTCCCCGCCTCGGCGTCGAGCGACTACGGCACGCCGTTCGTGGAGACCTTCGCGCGCTACGGCGGCGACTTCTACAAGATCGACAAGCTCCTCTTCAGCCCCGGCGAGGTGTGGCTCTCGAGCGCGACGTCGGGGCGCACGTTCCATGGCGGACGCGTGGACCCGGGCGTGCTGCACCGATCGCTGTTCGCCGATCCGTGACGCGACGCATGCACGCGCACGAGGCTCGGTGATCGTCCCCATCCTCGCCGCCCACGCTGGGTGGCACACGGACCAGCTCCGCGCAGCGCTCCTCGCGCGCGGCCACGAGGCGCCGGTGCTCCCGTACGAGGCGCTCGCGGCGCGACTCGGCACTCCGGCCGGCGCCCGCACGGCGCTCGACGCGGAGGGGATCGATCTCCTCGCCGCCGACGCCGTGCTCGCGCGCATCATCCCCAACGGCTCGCTCGAGCAGATCATCTTCCGGGTCGACGCGCTGCACTGGCTCGAGGAGCGCGGCGTGCGCGTGATGAACTCCCCGCGCACGATCGAGCGCACGGTCGACAAGTTCTACACCTCGGCGCTGCTGCAACAGGCGGGGCTCGCGACGCCGGAAACGGTCGTGTGCGAGCGCGCGGAGCACGCGATGGCCGCGTTCCGCGCGCTCGGCGACGTGATCGTGAAGCCGCTCTTCGGCTCGATGGGGCTCGGCATGGTCCGGGTGAGCGACGAGGAAACAGCCTGGCGCGTGTTCCGCGCGCTGGAAGCGATTCGGGGGGTGTATTATCTTCAGCGCGCGATCGCGCACGAGGGGCGCGACGTTCGCGCGTTCGTCGTGGGCGATCGCGTGATCGGTGCGATCGAGCGGCGCGCCTCGGGGTGGCGCACCAACCTCGCGCGCGGCGGCGAGGCGCGCGCGATCGCGCTCCCCGCCGCGTGGCAGGCCATGGCGCTCTGCGCCGCGCGCGCGGTCGGCGCCGAGTACGCCGGGGTCGACCTCCTCCCGGCGCACGACGGCACGGTGTACGTACTCGAGGTCAATGGAATCCCGGGATGGCGCGGTCTGCAACAAGCACTCTCCATCGATGTCGCCGCCATGATCGTCGACCATCTCCTCGACGCATGCCGCACATCGCGGTGAGCCCGCTCTCGCGCGCCGCGCGCCGCGTCCCCGACGCCGCCGACGTGGCGAGCGCCGCGCAGCTCGCCTGCCTCCTCGAGGCGAGCGCGCCCAAGCCGGGGAACGTCGCGCCGGGCGCCGCGTTCCACGACACGCGCTACGAGGACTTCCTCGCCAGCGCCGCGGCCATCGGCCCCGCGCTCCTCGCCGCCGGCACGGCGCCGCTCGGCGCGACCATCCGCCGCGCGGTCGAGGCCACCGCACACTGGACGCGCGCCAACACGAACCTCGGGATCGTCCTCCTCCTCGCCCCCCTCGCCCGCGCGGCGCTCACGCCGCCAACAACCCACAGTGAGGGGGAGGGGACGGAGCCGCTGCGTGCGCGGCTCGCGCGCGTGCTCGCCGCCACCACGGTCGAGGATGCGGCCGACGTGTACGCCGCGATCCGTCTCGCCCGCCCCGGCGGGCTCGGAACCGCCGCCGAGCAGGATGTCGCCGCCCCGCCGACCGTCGCGCTGCGCGACGCCATGGCGCTCGCGGCCGCGCGCGACACCATCGCGCGCGAGTACGTCACCGACTTTGCCGTCACCTTCGAGACCGGCGCCCCCGCCCTCGCGCGTGCGCGCGGCGACGGGCTCTCGTGGAGCGACGCCGTGGTCGAGACGTACCTCACCCTCCTCGCCGCCGTCCCGGACACGCACATCGCGCGCAAGCTCGGCATGGACGATGCGGCCGCGGTGTCGATACGCGCCCGTGACGTCCTCGCGGCCGGCGGCGTACGAACCGCTCGCGGCCGCGAGGCCGTCGCTCGGCTGGATGACGCGCTGCGCGACGCACACAACGCGCGCAACCCGGGGACGACGGCCGACCTCACCGCCGCGTCCATCTACGTCGCGCTGTTGGGCGGCGCATGGCAGCACCGCCCGGGAGGGAACTGATGCGCACGCACGGACAGTTCAAGATCACGGTCGACAAAGACTATCTCGTCTTCGCCGCGGCGCACTTCATCACCTTCGCCGGACACCGGTGCGAGGCCCTCCACGGACACAACTACCGCGTGGGGATCACCGCCGAAGGCGCGATCGACGAAAGCAGTTGGTACGTGCTCGACTTCTCGGTCCTCAAACAGCTCACCAAACGGCTGTGCGATGAGATCGATCACAAAGTCCTGCTCGCGCTCGAGAACCCGAAGCTCCAGGTGACCGAGCAGGGCGATTCGGTGCACGTGGCGTACGAAGGCACGCCACGCTACGTCTTTCCGCGGTCGGACTGCGCGCTTCTCCCCATCCCGAACACCACGGTGGAGATGCTCGCGCAGCACCTGGCCGCGCGCGTGCGGGCTGAGCTGAACGCGATGCAGATCGCGCACCTCACAGCCATCGAGCTGGAAGTCGAAGAGAACTTCGGCCAGTCCGCTATTTACCGCGAGCTGCTGGGATAGGCTCCGTACTTCAGCGAACCGAGGGACTCATGTTGCTTGTCGCACTCTTCACGGCCGCCGTGATGGCCGCACCCGGCCTCCCGAGCCGCGCCGATTCCACCGGCTCCGCCCCGCCCGTGCAGGTCACCGTCGATTCCGCACACGCCGAGATCGTCGTCACCGCCGGCCCGTTCCACATCCCCGCCATGATGCCGATGGAAGGGATGGAAGACATGCCCATGGATGACATGCACCCGGTCTCGCAGCTCCTGCGCTTTCAGTGGCCGGTCCACGGGTGGATGCGCGGCTTCCGGGTCGACGTGGTTGACAAGGACGGGAAGCCGCTCCCGGCGAGCCTCCTCCACCACCTCATCGGCGTGAACTTCGACCGCCGCCAGCTCGTTTACCCCGCGGTGGAGCGCCTCTTCGGCTGGGGCGCCGAGACCGATCCCGTCGAGCTCCCCAAGTCGCTCGGCGTGCCGCTCCACCCCGGCGAGAAGCTCGGCATGTACGCGATGTTCCACAACGAGACCGGGAAAGACGTCGACGGCGCGTACCTCCGCCTCACCCTCCTCTACACCCCCCAGAAGGGGAACCACCCGGTGGAGGTCCTCCCGTTCTACGTGGACGTGAACAACGTGATCGGCGGCCAGACCTGGTTCGACGTCCCCCCCGGAAAATCGACGCACTCGTACACCTTCGAGCTCCCGGTGGGGGTGAAGCTGATCGGCGTGGGCGGACACCTGCACGACTACGGCTCCGCGGTGATGCTCGAGGATGCGAAGACGGGGAAGGTGCTCGTGCGCCTCAAGGCGAAACGCGATGACGCCGGGCACGTGAAGGGTGTCGGCCGCTTCATCTTCGGCTTCAACAGCGACGCGCTGCACCTCGAGGCGCACCATCCGTATCGCGTCGTCGCCGAGTACGACAACCCGACGAAGGAGACGTTCAAGGATGGCGGCATGGGGCACATCAACGGCGCCATCATCCCCGACGACATGAGCAAGTGGCCGAAGCTCGACCTGTCCGACCCGCTCGTGCAGAAGGACATCGCCACGCTCCCCAGCTCGAGCGGCATGAGCCCCGCGGGGCACACGCACTCGGGCGACGACGCGGCGCACGGCGCGCACTCGCACGCGGCGCCGGGCGCGCAGATGCAGATGCAGATGGACCACATGCACCACCCGGGTCCCAGCGGGCCCAAGCCCGACTCGGGCAAGGCCGATTCCACCCGGCATGGGCCCACGCCGTAACGAGGGCGCGACCATGGAGACGCGAGGGGCGATGGTCCGTGCGCGCGTCGCACGGGCATCACCCCTCGGCGCATCACCCCTCGCCCCGCCGCGCGATCGCCTCGATCTCCGCCGCGCCGATCCGCCCGTCGTGCAGCGCGCTCCCGACGAGCGCCCCCTGCGCCCCGGCCGCGGCGAGCGCCTCGAGG
>JADGGM010000750.1 GCA_019689955.1 Gemmatimonadaceae bacterium | reverse complement strand
ACGCCCACCAGCGCCCCCGTTCACCAGGGTGACTGACGGGAATTGAACCCGCAACCCCCGGAGCCACAGTCCGGTGCTCTAACCAATTGAGCTACAGTCACCATCAACCCGCCGGAGCTCCGCGAGCAGCGGTGTCCCAACGAGACCCGAATTTTAATGTCCCCTCAGAGGGGAATCAACTAGCGCCGAGCGAGCCCGGCCGCGCCTTACTTCGCGCGATCGATGTACTCCCCCGTGTTCGGGTTCACGCGAATGCGCTCCCCCGACGGGATGAACTCCGGGATCGTCACCGTCACCCCGTTCTCGAGCTTCGCCGGCTTGAACGACGCCGTCTTCGTCGCCGACTTCATCACCGGCGCCGTCTCCACGATCTCGAGCTCGATCGAGTTCGGCAGCTCGATCCCGATGGGCTTCCCCTCGTAGTACTCCGCCAGGATCTTCATCCCCGGCTGGAGCCACTGCGCGGCGTCACCCAGCATCTCCTCGTCCATCTCGATCTGGTCGTAGTTCTCCGTATTCATGAAGTGGTACGTGCTCCCACCCTGATACAGGAACTCCAGCTCGTGCGTCTCCAGCGACGCCTTCTCGATCGAGTCCGCGGCGCGGAACCGGTGCTCGAAGCTCGCCCCCGAGCGGAGCCGCTTGAGCTTCGTCTGCACCATCGCCCGCAGGTTCCCCGGCGTGTGGTGGCGGAAATCGATCACGCGGCACGGCTCGCCCTCGAAGACGATCACCATGCCTCGGCGAATCTGGGTAGCTGGCATTGCCATGGAAAACCTACCTCGCTCTCCCTTTCACATTGCGGCCGCGACCGCTTCGGCCGCGCACCAGGTCTCTCTCCAACGCCAACCGCACGCCCACCCGCACACCCCGCTCGGACGCTCGACGGCGGCCCGAGCGATAGACACCCCGCGCTGGCCGCCGTTGGCGCCGATCTCGCGTAAAATGTTCAAGCCTTTAATCTTACACTGAGCCTCCGGCGTAGTCAACCGTTGGTCGCCCCCGCGCCCCCGGC
>JADGGM010000749.1 GCA_019689955.1 Gemmatimonadaceae bacterium | reverse complement strand
CATCTGCACGCCGGGTCCGACCTCCGCGACCTCGCCGGCGATCTCCAGCCCGGGGATGTCGGGCGGGGCGTCCGGGGGCGCGGGGTAGCGCCCCTCGCGTTGCAGCAGATCAGGGCGGTTGATCGCCGTCGCGTGCACGCGCACGAGCACCTGCCCGTAGCCCGGCCGCGGGCGCGGCACGTCACGGACCTCGAGAACGTCGGGGCCACCCGGGCGCGTGATCACCACGGCCCGCATCGTTGGAGTGGTCATGTGCCGCGGAAGATACTACGCCGCCGCCTCGTGCGCTGCCCGCGACGGCGCGTACAGGTCGGCCCGGGTCGCCGGGATGCGCACCCGCCCCTCACGATCCGGGCGCGCGAGCAGCACCTGCGCGAGGCCGATCCGCCCCGACGCGAACGCCTGCGCCGATGCCGCCATGTAGAGCCGCCACACCCGGTACGTCTCCTCGCCGACCAGCCGGACCGCGGCCTCGCGCTGCCGCTCGAGCCGCGCCACCCACTGCCGCAGCGTGAGCGCGTAGTGCTCGCGCAGCGATTCAACGTCGCGCGTCTCCAGCCCCGCCTGCTCGGCGTTCCGCACCGCCTCGGCGAGCGGGACCAGCTCGCCATCTGGGAAGACGTACCGCTCGATGAACTTTCCCTCCCGCCACAGCAGCCGCCGCACGCGGCGCATCATGCCGCGTTCGCGGTCGGGCGCACGGACGATCCCGTGATTGAGGAAGAGCCCACCCGGCTTCGTGAGGCGCGCCGCCTCGCGGAAGTACGTCGGGAGCTGCGCGCGCCCCACGTGCTCGAACATGCCGACGCTGACGACCTTGTCGAACGTCACCCCCGGGGGGAAGTCGCGGTAGTCGCGCACCTCCACGCGGCACCGGCGCTCCAGGCCGTCCGCGCGGATACGCTCGTTCGCCAGCTCCGCCTGCCGCTCGCTGAGCGTGATTCCGAGCGCGTCCACGCCGTAGTGCGCCGCGGCATAGCGCACGAGCCCTCCCCCCCCACACCCCATGTCCAGGAGCAGT
>JADGGM010000091.1 GCA_019689955.1 Gemmatimonadaceae bacterium | reverse complement strand
GCCGTGGTGAGCCCCACCACCGCCCCGCGCGCGTGCAGGATCGCCCCCGCACCCAGGAAGCCGATCCCGGAGACGATCTGCGCCGCGATGCGCGTGGTGTCGCCGTACGGTTGCCCGGTGGAGGACGCCCCGATCTCGGCCACGACGATCGAGAGGTGCATGAACAGCGCGGCGCCGACGCAGATCAGGATGTTGGTGCGCAGCCCCGCCGGCTTCCCCGACAACTCGCGCTCCAACCCCACCGCGCCGCCCAGGATCGTCGCCAGCAGCAGCTTGGCGAGCAGCACCAGCTTGAGCGAGGCCGCCAGCGCACCGAAGCTCTGCGGCGCCGCGGCGGCGAGCACCAATGCATGAAGAGCGGGGATCTGGGCCCTCCGGGGTTACGGGTTGTTCACATCGCGCACGTCGCTCGGCGACGTGTCGGGCGACTCCTCGTCGAACGCCACGCTCCGCGACGTCTCCTCGAGCTGCGACAGCGTCGCCTCGTCAGCGGCGACCGGCGTGAGATAGTTCCGGAACACCGTGCCGCCGCACCGGTCGCACACCACGTGCGCCGGCGGCATCTCCTCGAACGACAGCTCGCGGCCGCACGTCACGCACACCAACGTGAGCAGCCCACGCGAATCTCGCTCCTGCGCCATACATCGCTCTCAGCGGGTGACCTCGCTGAGCTCTGCAAGACCCATGCGCTCCTTCACCTCGCGCATCGTCTCACGCGCGATCGCCCGGCACCGCTCGGCGCCGGCGTACAGCACCTCGCTCACCAGCTCCGGCCGAGCACGCAGCTCCGCCGCCCGCTCGCGGATCGGCCCCAGCTCGCGCGTCATCGACTCGAGCAGCACCTGCTTGCACTCGATGCACCCCCACCCCGCCGTGCGACACTGCGTGGCGACGTGCTCCACCGTCGCCGGATCGCTGAACGCACGGTGCAGGTGGTAGATGTTGCAGACCTCCGGCGTCCCCGGGTCCGTCCGCCGCACCCGCGCCGGATCGGTCACCGCCGGACGCAGCTTCGCCCAGATCGCCTCGTCGGTCTCGAGGATCCCGATCGTGTTCCCCATCGACTTCGACATCTTCGCCTGCCCGTCGAGCCCCATGATGCGGCGCGTCGGGGTGAGCAGCGGTTGCGGCTCCGGGAAGAAGTCCTCCCCGAACCTCGCGTTCCACCGCCGCGCGATCTCGCGCGAGAGCTCCAGGTGCTGCACCTGGTCCTCCCCCACCGGGACGAGCGATGCGCGGTAGAGCAGGATGTCCGCGGCTTGCAGGACGGGATAGTTGAGGAGCCCGGCCATCACGCTCTCCTGCCGCGAGGCCTTGTCCTTGAACTGCGTCTGCCGCTCCAGCTCCCCGAGCGGGGTCACGGTGTTGAAGATCCACGCGAGCTCGGTGTGCTCGGGCACCATGGACTGGACGAACAGCGTACATTTCTCCGGGTCGAGCCCCGCCGCGAGGAGCGAGATCGCCATCTCGCGCGTGCGGCGCCGGAGATCCTCGGGCTCGTACGTCCCGGTGATCGCGTGGTAGTCGACGATCGAGTAGATGCACTCGTGCTGGTCCTGGAGCCGGACCCAGTTCCGGACCGCGCCGAGGTAGTTGCCGATGTGGAGCTCGCCCGAGGGCTGAATTCCACTGAAGATTCTGGACATCTTTCCAAGCTATGACCGCTGATCTCCCCCGGCAAGCAGAGTGCGTCACCGACCCGGCCACCGTGCTCGCGCACGCGGTCGCGGCCGCGGACGCCGCGGCCCGGTTCATCCGCACGCGCGCGGGCGAGCTGTCGTCGCTCCAGTGGCAGGTGAAGGCGCGCGCCGACTTCGTGAGCGACGTCGACACCGGCGCCGAGCAGCTGATCCGCGAGACGCTCCTCGCGCGCTGCCCCGGCGCGCGCATCCTGGGCGAGGAGCTCTCCCCCGACGTGGGCGCGGGCACGACGGCGTCCGGCACCCTCTTCGTCGTCGACCCGCTCGACGGGACCACGAACTTTCTCCACGGCTACCCCGAGTACGCCGTCTCGATCGCCGCCTTCGTCGACGGGGCCCCGGTGGCCGGCGTGGTGGAGAACGTGGCCACGGGGGAGCGGTTCACCGCGGCCCGCGGGCTGGGCGCGTTCCGCGACGGCGCCCCGATCACCGTCTCCTCGATCGCCGACCCCGCGCGCGCGCTCGTGGGGACGGGGATCCCGTTCAAGACCCCGGAGCAGCTCGGCGCGTACCTCCCGCAGCTCGAGGCCGTGAGCCGCGCCACCGCCGGGGTGCGGCGCGCCGGATCGGCCGCGCTCGACCTGTGCGACGTGGCGTGCGGCCGCTTCGATGCCTTCTGGGAGCTCACCCTCTCCCCCTGGGATTTCGCGGCCGGCACGCTCATCATCCGGGAGGCCGGCGGCGTCGTGACCACCATCGACGGCACCGACCTCCCCATCGCGCGATCCTCGGTGGTCGCCGGGAACCCGGCCATGCACCGCTGGCTCCTCGATGCCATTTCGGTTTCCTCTCTCCCTTCCGCCCGCGAGCCATGAAGCTGATCGAGTGCGTCCCCAACTTCAGCGAGGGGCGCCGCCCCGAGATCGTGCAGGAGATCCGCGACGCGATCGCCGCCGTCGACGGGGTGATCGTCCTCGACGTCTCGTCCGATGAGTCGCACAACCGGTCCGTCATCACCTTCGTCGCCCCCATCGAACGCGCGGTGGACGCGGCGTTCGCCGGGGTGCGCGTGGCGCGCGACCGGATCGACCTCACGCGCCACTCCGGGGAGCACCCGCGCATGGGCGCCGCCGACGTGGTCCCCTTCGTCCCGCTCGAGGGGACGACGATGGACGAGTGCGTGCTGCTCGCCCGCCGCCTGGGGGAGCGGGTGGCCGCGGAGCTGGAGATCCCGGTCTACCTGTACGAGCGCGCCGCCACCCGCCCCTCGCGCGAGAACCTGGCCGACGTGCGCCGCGGCGAGTTCGAGGGGATCCGCGACGAGATCGCGACCCACCCCGACCGCGAGCCGGACTTCGGCCCGCGCCGCGTCCACCCCACCGCGGGCGCGATCGCGATCGGCGCGCGCCCGTTCCTCGTCGCCTACAACGTCTACCTCGGCGACGCGCGCAACCTCCCCGTGGCCAAGAGCGTCGCCAAGGCGGTGCGCGGCTCGTCGGGGGGGCTGCGCTACGTGAAGGCGCTCGGCCTCGAGGTCGACGGCCAGGCGCAGGTGTCGATGAACCTGGTCGACATCGAGAAGACCCCGGTGCACCGCGCCTTCGACATGGTGAAGATGGAGGCCGCGGCGCACGGCGTCGCCCCGACGTGGAGCGAGATCGTCGGCCTCATCCCCGAGCGCGCGCTGTTCGACGCGGCCGCGCGCCACCTGCAGCTCGCCAACTTCTCGCCGGACCAGGTGCTCGAGCGCCGCCTGCGGGCCGCGCTCGCCGGGGGCCCGAGCCTGAGCGGCTTCGTCGCCTCCGTGGCCGCGGCAACGCCCACGCCGGGTGGCGGGAGCGTCGCCGCGCACGTGGGAGCGCTCGCCGCCGCGCTGGCGCAGATGGTGGCGGGGCTCACGCGCGGGCGAAAGAAGTACGCGGACGTCGACGCCGAGTTCCGCGAGGTGGCCGAGCGCGCGGCCGCGCTCGGGCAGCGCCTCACCGAGCTGGTCACGCTCGACGCCGACGCGTACACCGCGGTCTCCAACGCGTACAAGCTCCCCAAGGAGACGCCGGAGCAGGCGGCGCAGCGCGACGCCGCGATCACCGCGGCGCTCATCGGCGCGAGCGAGGTGCCGCTGGAGACGGCCCGGGCGTGCGCCGAGGTGGCCGCGCTCGCCCTCGTCGCCGCCACGAAGGGGAACAAGAACGCCGTCTCCGACGCCGGCGTCGCCGCGCTCCTGGCCGAGGCGGCATGCCGCGGCGCGGCGTATAACGTGCGCATCAACGTCGCCGCGCTCCCCGACCGCGCCAGGGGGCGTGCCCTCGTGGAAGCGGCCGAGGCGTTCGTGCGCGAGGCCGCCGAGCGCGCGCGCGCCGTGACCGCCGAGGTCGAGAAAGCGCTCTGACCGATGCCCGTCGTCCGGCGCGCGCCGCGCGCCGGACGGTACGCCTGACAGCTACTTGTAGCGGTAGGTGATCCGCCCCCGCGAGAGATCGTAGGGGCTCAGCTCGATCGCGACACGGTCGCCGGGGAGGATCTTGATGAAGTTCGTCCGGATCTTCCCCGAGATGTACGCGAGCACCTCGTGCCCGTTCTCGAGCTCTACGCGGAACATGGCGTTGGGCAGCGGCTCGATGATCGTCCCGGTCACCTGAATGACGCCGTCCTTCGTCACGAAGCCTCCGCGAACTGGCGGTTAGCGCTGGGGCCGCGTGAGGACGCGCGGCCCCTCCTCCGTGATTGCTACGGTATGCTCGAAGTGCGCGGACCGTGCACCGTCGACCGTGACGATCGTCCACCGGTCGGAGAGCTGCCGCGTCTTCGGCGATCCCACGTTGACCATCGGCTCGATCGCGATCGTGAGCCCGGGGGTCAGCCGCATGAGGCGCTTCGGCTTTCCGTAGTTCGGCACCTGCGGCTCCTCGTGAAACTCGGTCCCGATCCCGTGTCCCACCAGATCGCGCACCACGCTGAAGCCGGCGTCCTCCACCACCTTCTGGATCGCCGCTCCGATGTCACCAATGTGGTTCTCCACCGTCGCGGCAGCAATGCCGGCCTCCAGCGCCTGCTCGGTGACGGCCAGGAGCCGCCGCGAGGTCTCGTCGATCTCCCCCACCGGGACGGTGGTCGCGCTGTCGGTGAAGAAGCCCTGGTACCCGACCCCGACGTCGATCGAGATGATGTCCCCCTCGGCGAGCTTCCGCTTCGCCGAGGGGATCCCGTGCACGATCTCCTCGTTGATCGACGTGCACACGGAGCCCGGGAAGCCGTAGAGCCCCTTGAAGGCGGGAATCGCCCCATCGTGGCTCCGGATGAACTCCTCGGCGAGGCGGTCCAGCTCCAGCGTGGTCATCCCCGGGGCCACCTGCTCGCGCAGGTAGGCCACGGTGTCCGCGAGAATCCGTCCACCAGCCGCCATCACCTCGATCTCCCGAGGCGACTTGAGCTGGATCATGCCTGCTCCTTCAGTTGCCGCATCACACGCTCCGTGACTTCGTCGATCGGTCCTTCAGCGTCAATCCTGATGAAACGTGGGGCGTTCCCCCCTGCGGCCGCCTTGCGCTGGTACCAGTCGATCACCGGCGCCGTCTGCTCGCGGTAGGCCCGCATCCGGTTCCGCACCGCCTCGGGCTCGTCATCCTTCCGGCGAACCAGCCGGCCGCCGCACTTCTCGCACGAGGCGCCGGGCTCGCGCCCGGTGTAGGGGGTCTGGCACGCCTCGCACACGGTACGCGAGCTGAGTCGCCGCACCAGCTCGTCCTCGTCGACGTCGAACATGAGCACCGCGTCGAGGCGGCGTCCCAGGTCGCCCAGCACGCGCTCCAGCCCTTCGGCCTGCGGCACGGTGCGCACCACGCCGTCGAGCACGACCCCCTTCGCCGCCTCGGGGCGGGCCAGCGCCTCCTTCATGATCCCGAGGATCACCGCATCGGGGACGAGGTCGCCGCGCTCCATGTACCCCTTGGCCTTCAGCCCCTGCTCCGTCCCCTCGCGCACGGCGGCGCGCAGCACATCGCCGGTGGCGAGCTTCGGGATCCCCAGCCGTTGCGCGACCCGCTCTCCCTGCGTTCCCTTACCCGCTCCCGGCGGGCCGAGCAGTACGATGTTCATGCGTGCCGAAAAGTGAATGGGAATGGCGAAGCGGGAAAGGGGAAGAGAACGGGGTGGCGATCCCCCATGCTCTTCCCGGTTCCCGCTTCCCGTGTTCGAGATTCCCTAGAATCCAGTCGCCTGCCTGCCGCGGAACCGAACCCGCCCCTTCTTCATGAAGCCATCGTACTTGCGGAGGAGCAGGTGCTGCTGGAGCTGCTGGATGGTGTCGAGCCCGACGCCGACGACGATCAGCAGCGAGGTCCCGCCGAAGCGGAAGGGGACGTTGATCAGGTCGGAAATCCACATCGGCAGGAGTGCGATCGCGGTAAGGAAGATCGCGCCCGGGAACGTGATGCGCGACATCACGCGTTCGATGTACTCCGCCGTCTTGGCCCCGGGCTTCACGCCGGGGATGAACCCGCCCTGCTTCTTCAGGTTCTCCGAGATGTCGATCGGGTTGAAGATGATCGCCGTGTAGAAGTACGTGAAGAAGACGATCAGGACGGCGTTCAGAATGTAGTACGCGATGGTGCCCGGCTGCACGTACTCGGCCACCTGCTGCATCCACGGCACCTTGCTGAACTGCGCGATGGTGCCGGGCACGACGATCACCGTCTGGGCGAAGATGATCGGCATGACGTTGGCGGCGTTCATGCGCAGCGGGATGAAGTTCTTCGCCGACTCGCGCTGGCGGCCGCGGGCCATGGTGCGCTGCGGGATCTGGATCGGCACGCGGCGCGCGGCGACGGTCACCGCGACGGTGGCCGCCACGACCGCGATCATCACGACGACGAGCACCACGAGCCGGAAGGTGCTCAGCGCCCCGGTGCTCACGAAGCCGACGGTCTGCACGATGCTCGGCCAGAACCGCTCCACGATCGAGAAGAAGATCAGGAGCGACGCCCCGTTCCCCACCCCGCGCTCGGTGATCTGCTCGCCGAGCCACATCACGAAGACGGCGCCGGTGGTGAGGAAGAGGGTCATCTGGAGCCGGAACGCGAAGCCGGGGTGCGCCACCGCGCCCTGGAGCGACTCGGTGAAGAGCGCGAACCCCCAGGCCTGCATGACGGCGATCGCCACCGTCATGTAGCGCGTCCATTGCTCGATCTTTTTCCGCCCCTGCTCCTCGCGCTGCAGCTTCTCGATCGACGGGATCACGGCCCCGAGGATCTGGAAGACGATGCTGGCGGAGATGTAGGGGACGATCCCGAGCGCGAACAGCGTCGCGCGGGAGAGCCCGCCGCCGACGAACAGGTCGTAGAGGCCGAGCAGGCCGCCCTGTTGCTGCGAGCGGAAGAAGTCCAGCAGGGCCGCGACATCGATCCCCGGCGCCGTGACGTGCGCTCCGATGCGATACACCACCAGCGCCAGGAGCGTGAAGCCGATCTTCGACTTCAGCTCCGGCGTCTTGAAGACGTTGGCGATCGCAGCGGCTGGGTTGCTTTGCGCCATGTTACTCCTCGACGCGGCCTCCGGCCGCGACAATCTTCTCGCGAACCGATGCGCTGGTCTTGACACCGCGCACGATCACGGGGCGGGTGAGCTCGCCATTGGCCAGCACCTTGGCCGGCCCCTTCCCCTTGCGGATCAGCCCCGCGGCCACGAGCGACTCCGGGGTGACCTCGGTCCCCTCGGGGAGGGTGTTGAGGTCGCTCAGGTCCACGACCTGGTGCTCGACGCGGAACGGGTTGGTGAACCCGCGCTTGGGGAGCCGCCGGGTGAGCGGCATCTGCCCGCCCTCGAAGCCGGGCTTGTTGCCGCCGTGGCCGTGGTGCCCGGCGCGCGCCTTGATCCCCTTGTGCCCCTTCCCGGAGGTCTTCCCGGTCCCGGAGCCCGGCCCGCGCCCGAGGCGCTTCCGGTTCTTGGTCGATCCCGGCGCCGGCGAAAGGTTGTGGAGGCCGATCTTCTCGATCGCCTCGGTCTGCTTATCGGTAGCCACGGTGCGTTCACTCCTCGATCGGGGTCACCTTCACCAGGTGACGCACCCGCTTGATCTGGCCGCGCAGCGACGGAGAGTCCTGCTTGACCACGACATCCTGGTGGTGCTTGAGCCCGATCGCCTCGAGCGTCTGCCGCATCCGCCACGAATGCCCGATCCCGCTCCGCACCTGCTCGATGCGGACCTTCCCCGTCGTGAGCTCGTTCTTCTCCGTGTGCTTGGGCCCCCGCCCGGGGTGCCACACGAACGTTCTCGGCATTACACGGTCTCCTTCGACACGGACCGCGAGCGATACGGCAAGCTCGCGACCTCCACCTCACGCTCCCGTGCAATCTGCTCCACGGTCGTGAGCTGCGTGAGCCCCGCCATCGCGGCGCGCACCATGTTGTGCGGGTTGGTCGACCCGAGGCTCTTGGTGAGGATGTCGGCCACGCCGGCGCACTCGAGCACCGCGCGCACCGCGCCGCCGGCGATCACCCCCGCGCCCGGCGCGGCGGGCTTCATGAGCACGCGCCCGGCGCCATGCTCGCCGATGACCTCGTGCGGGATCGTGCCCCCGGTGAGCGGAACGTGCACCATCCGCCGGCGCGCGGCATCCACGGCCTTGCGCACGGCTTCCGAGACCTCGTTCGCCTTCCCGGTCGCCACCCCCACGCGCCCCTGCCCGTCGCCGACGGCGACGAGGGCGTTGAAGCTGAAGCGGCGGCCGCCCTTCACGACCTTGGCGACGCGGTTGATGGAGATCACGTTCTCGACGAGATCGCTCCCTTCGCGCCCGCCCTCCATCGCGCTGCCGCGCCCTTCGGCGCCGCCGCGGCCGCGGCCGCCGCCCTGGCTCCCGGCGTCACCGCCACGTCCGCCCGGGCCGCCGCGTCCGCCGCGACCGCGCCCACCGCGGCCGCCACGCCCGCCGCTGCCGCCGCCGCGCCGCTGTCCCTGGGGCTGAGCGGCCCCCGCGGCCCCCGCTGCCCCCGCGTCGTTTTGCTGGTTCTCTGCCATGTTA
>JADGGM010000090.1 GCA_019689955.1 Gemmatimonadaceae bacterium | reverse complement strand
CGCCGCCCCCCCCGGGGGGTGGGGCCCCCGGGGGCCCCGGGCCGGGACCCTCGATCCCGTCGTCCTCGTCGTCGGGAGCGGAGAGCAGTACGGGCGCCACGGCGACGAGGAACAACCGCTCCCCGAGAGCGCCGCGCAGCTCCCCCTCACCGTGTACGCCGCCTCCAAGGCCGCGCAGGAAGTCGTCGCCCTGGAGGCGTACCGGAGCGACGGCGTCCGCGTGATCGCCACGCGGTCGTTCAACCACAGCGGCCCCGGACAGTCCCCGCGCTTCCTCATCCCCGCGCTCGTCTCGCGCGCCCTCCAGCTCCGCGGAGCGCGCGACGCCGTGCTCCCCGTGGGGAACACGACCCCCGTGCGCGATTTCCTCCACGTCGCCGACGTGGTCGACGCCTACATCCGCCTCGTCGCGCACGGCGCGCCCGGCGAAGCGTACAACGTCGCCAGCGGGCGGGGGACCGACGTCGCCACGCTCGCGGGGCGCGTCCTTGCCCTCGTGGGCTGCGATGCGAAATTGCAGATCGATCCGACGCTCGTCCGCCCCGTCGACGTGCCCGTGCTCGTCGGCGACGCCGCCAAGATGCGCGCGGCCACCGGCTGGGCCCCCGAGCACACTCTGGACTCCATCATCGAAGACGTGATTCGTGCCACGACGCACTGACCTCCACCGCGTTCTGCTCATCGGCTCCGGCCCCATCGTCATCGGCCAGGCCGCGGAATTCGACTACTCGGGCACGCAGGCCGCCAAAGCGCTGCGCGAAGAAGGGTACGAGGTCGTGCTCGTGAACTCGAACCCGGCGACGATCATGACCGACCCGGAGTTCGCGGACCGGACGTACATCGAGCCCGTCACCCCGGAGGTCGTCGAGCAGGTGATCGAGCGGGAGCGCCCCGACGCCCTCCTTCCCACCATGGGCGGGCAGACCGCGCTCAACGTGGCGATGGCGCTCGCCCAGCGCGGCGTGCTCGCGAAGTACGGCGTGGAGCTGATCGGCGCCGACGCGCGCGCGATCGCGCTCGCCGAGGACCGCGAGCTCTTCGCCGAAGCAATGAAGCGGATCGGGCTCAAGGTCGCTCGCGGCGGGATCGCCCGTTCGTGGGACGATGCCGTCGCGCTCATCCCCGAGGTCGGCTTCCCGGCGATCGTCCGCCCCTCCTACACGCTCGGCGGCTCGGGGGGCGGCGTGGCGTACAACCGCGAGGAGTACGAAGCGATCGTGCGCCGCGGGCTCGAGCTCTCCCCCGTCACGCAGGTGCTCATCGAGCGGAGCGTTCTCGGGTGGAAGGAGTTCGAGCTGGAGGTCATGCGCGACCACGCCGACAACGTCGTGATCGTCTGCTCGATCGAGAACATCGACCCCATGGGGGTGCACACCGGCGACTCGATCACCGTCGCCCCCGCGATGACGCTCACCGACCGCGAGTACCAGACCATGCGCGACGCCGCCGTCGCCGTGACCCGCGAGATCGGCGTCGCCGCCGGCGGGTGCAACATCCAGTTCGCCGTGAACCCTACGGACGGCGAGATGCTCGTGATCGAGATGAACCCGCGCGTCTCCCGCTCCTCCGCGCTCGCCTCCAAGGCCACCGGATTCCCAATCGCGCGCATCGGCACCAAGCTCGCCGTCGGCTACCGCCTCGACGAGATCGCGAACGACATCACGAAGACCACCCCCGCCTCCTTCGAGCCCGTCCTGGACTACGTGGTGGTGAAGTGCCCGCGCTTCGCCTTCGAGAAGTTCGCGGCGGCGAGCCCGTCGCTCACCACGCAGATGAAGTCCGTGGGCGAGTCCATGGCCATCGGCCGCACGTTCAAGGAGGCGTTGCAGAAGGGGCTCCGCGCGCTCGAGACCGGGCGCGCCGGGTGGGACATCGGCGCCACCCCGGCCGACGACCGGCTCGCCGACGACACGCTCGAAACGCTGCGCAGCGCGCTCCGTCAGCCCACTCCCGAGCGCATCTTCCAGGTCAAGCACGCCCTCCTCCGCGGCCTCTCGGTGAGCGAGATCCACGAGCTCACGCGCATCGATCCGTGGTTCCTGGAGCAGATGCGCGAGCTCGTCGAGGCCGAACGGGAGTACGCCGCGCTCCCCACCGTAGGCGCTGCGGAGCTCCGGCGCATGAAGCGGATGGGGTTCTCCGACCGCCAGCTCGGTGCGCTGCGCGGCGAGAGCGAGGCCGCGGTGCGCGAGCGGCGCTGGGCGCTCGGCGTGCGCCCCGTCTACAAGATGGTCGACACCTGCGCCGGGGAGTTCCCCTCGAGCACCCCGTACCTCTACGGCTGCTACGACGAGGAGAGCGAGGCTCCCCGGTCTGGGCGCCGCTCCGTGGTGATCCTCGGCAGCGGGCCGAACCGGATCGGGCAGGGGGTCGAGTTCGACTACTGCTGCGTGCGCGCCGTGCTCGCGCTCCGCGAACGCGGCTACGAGACGATCATGGTCAACTCGAACCCCGAGACCGTCTCCACCGACTTCGACATCTCCGACAAGCTGTACTTCGAGCCGCTCACCCTCGAGGACGTCCTCGAGATCGTGCAGCGCGAGCAGCCGCTCGGCGTGATCGTGCAGCTCGGCGGGCAGACGCCGCTCAAGCTCACGCGCCCGCTCGAGGCGGCCGGGGTCACGATCCTCGGCACGTCCCCCGACGCGATCGACATCGCCGAGGACCGGCGCCGTTTCGAGGCCATCGCGCGCGAGATCGGCGTCAACCAGCCGCCGAGCGGTACCGCCACGAGCGTCGACGAAGCGGTCGCGATCGCCCAGGCCATCGGCTACCCCGTGCTCGTCCGCCCCTCGTACGTCCTGGGCGGGCGCGCGATGCAGATCGTGTACGACGAGCCCTCGCTGCGCGACTATTTCGTGTGGGCCGCGCGCGTCTCCGAGGACCGCCCCGTCCTCATCGACCGATTCCTCGAGGATGCATACGAAGTCGACGTCGACGCCATCGGCGACGGCGAGCGCGTGGTGATCGGCGGCGTGATGCAGCACATCGAGGACGCCGGGATCCACTCCGGCGACTCCGCGTGCGTGCTCCCGCCGTACATCATCGGCGAATCCGACCTCGCCACCATGCGCGAGCACACCGCCGCGCTGGCGCGCGCGCTCGGCGTCGTGGGGCTCATCAACGTGCAGTTCGCGATCAAGAACGGCACCGTGTACGTCCTCGAAGTCAACCCGCGCGCCAGCCGGACCATCCCCTTCGTCTCCAAGGCGATCGGGGTCCCCCTCGCGTCCGTCGCCGCGCGCGTGATGCTCGGCGAATCGCTCGCCGCGATCGGCGTCACGGACGAAGTCGTCCCGCCGTACGTGTCGGTGAAGGAGGCGGTGTTCCCCTTCAACAAGTTCCGCGAGGCCGACCCGATCCTCGGCCCCGAGATGCGCTCCACCGGCGAGGTGATGGGGATCTCCGACTCCTTCGGGAGCGCGTTCGCCAAGGCACAGCTCGCCGCGGACAACGGGCTCCCGCTCGAGGGCGCGATCCTGATCACGGTGAACGACTCCGACAAGCCCGCGGTCGTCCCCATCGCGCGGCGCTTCCACGAGATGGGGTTCCGCATCCTCGCCACCACGGGGACCGCGAAGTACCTTCGTGGGCGCGGGATCCCCGCCGAGCCGGTGTTCAAGGTGCACGAGGGGCGCCCGCACGGCGTGGACCTCATCGTCAACGGGCAGGTGCAGTTGTTGATCAACACTCCGCTCGGCAAGCACTCGCAGCGCGACGACTACACCATGCGGCAGGCCGCCGTGGCCCACCGCATCCCGTACACCACCACGCTCTCCGCCGCGAACGCCGCGTGCGACGCGATCCTCGCGCTCCGCTTCCGCGCCCCGCGCGTCCGGTCGCTGCAGGAGTGGCACGAGCTGGCCCGAGCGTCCAGCGCAGCGCCCGCGTGACGTCCTTCGGCGCCCCGGCCCGCGCCATGCAATGCGCGCCGGGGCGCCGCGACTCCTTTCCTCCTCTGCCATGCCTGTCCCACTTCTCGATCTTCGCGCGCAGCACGCCCGCATCAAGGACGAGGTCGTGCGCGCGTTGATGCAGGTCGTCGACGACCAGCTCTTCATCCTCGGCAAGCCGGTGGAGCAGCTCGAGCTCGCCGTGGCCGAGCTCTCGCACACGCGGTACGCCGTCGGGTGCGCGAGCGGCACCGACGCGCTCCTCCTCGCCCTCCGCGCCCTCGACATCGGCCGCGGCGACGAGGTCGTGACCACCCCCTTCACCTTCTTCGCCACCGCGGGGACGATCCACAACGTCGGCGCGACGCCGGTGTTCGTCGACATCGAGCCGCGCACCTTCAACATCGCCACCGAGCAGGCCGCGGCCGCGGTCACCGCGCGCACCAAGGCCGTGGTGCCCGTGGACCTGTTCGGGCAGATGGCGCCGATCGAGGCGCTGGCGGCCGCGATCCCCGGCATCCCGATCATCGAGGATGCCGCGCAGAGCATCGGCGCACGGCGCTCGATCGACGGCGCGTGGACCATGGCCGGCGAGCGGGCCACCATCGGCACCTTCAGCTTCTTCCCCTCGAAGAACCTCGGCGGCTACGGCGACGGCGGCATGATGGTCACGCAGGACGAAGCGCTCGCCGCCCGCCTCCGGCGGCTCCGCATGCACGGCGGCGCGCGGCAGTACTACCACGACGAGGTCGGGTTCAACAGCCGCCTCGACGCGCTCCAGGCCGCGGTCCTCCTGGCCAAGCTCCCGCACCTCGCCGGGTGGAGCGCCGCGCGCCGCGAGCACGCCGCCTACTACGACCAGGCGTTCGCCGACGTCCCCGAAATTGTGACGCCGGTCATCGACCCGGCGAACGAGTCGATTTATAACCAGTACACCCTCCGCGTCGAGCGCCGGGATGCGCTCCAGGAGCACCTCAAGGCGCGGGGGATCGGGAGCGCGGTGTACTACCCGCTCCCGCTGCACCTCCAACCGTGCTTCGCCTACCTCGGTTACAAACCCGGGAGCTGCCCCGAGGCCGAGCGGGCGGCGCGCGAGGTGATCTCACTACCGGTGTTTCCGGAGCTCACCCGCGCGCAGCAGGACGAAGTGATCGCCGCCGTACGCGGCTTCTACGGACGGTGACCCAGCCGCCGTCGCCGCGCCCGGGGCCCGTCGCCCCGGGCGCTGTGACAGCGCTGTGACAGGATGTACCACTGACGCGTCTCGGTGAGAGAAATCCTACCTGACATGTTCGCGAGCGAGCACGGCCGTACGCCGCTCGCGTGATGCGCTCATTCGAGAGGACGTGATGTGCGGATGTTGGACGCTGCCGGCGAGCCATGACCGGCACTGAAGGCCGCGGCCCGGCCGCGGGGGAGCGGGCGGTGGGAACGGGGCAGCGCACACATACCGACGCCGAGGCGCGTCCGGGGCTCGATCTCCGGCTCGTGTACCGCGCGTACCGCCACCGGCGCCCCGTGCTGTTCGTGCTCCACCTCGTGCTCGTGGTCACGAGCTACGCGCTCGCGTTCGTGCTGCGCTTCGACCGCATGATCCCGGACGCGTACCTGGGCACCTTCTGGATCACCCTCGTCCCGCTCCTCATCTATCGCCTCTCGGCGTTCGCGTTCTTCCGGCTGTACAGCGGGTGGTGGCGGTACGTCGGGATGCGCGACATGGTCGCGCTTCTCAAAGCGGTCGCGCTGAGCAGCATGCTGTTCATCGCCACCCTCGTGTTCATGGGGGAGGCGTACACCTTCCCGCGCTCGGTGCTCGTCATCGACGCGGTGTTCACGGTGGTGCTCATCGGCGGGGCGCGCTTCGCGCTGCGCGCGTACCGGGAGCGCCGGCGCCCCATGGCCGCGGCCGCACCACGGTTGCGCCGCGTGATCATCATCGGGGCCGGCGACGCGGGGGAGATGTTGCTGCGCGAGATGCGCAACAACCCCGCGCTCGGCTACCTCCCCGTGGGGTTCGTGGACGACGACTCGCACAAGATCGGCTTCCACATCCACGGCGTCCCCGTGCTCGGCACCTCGAGCGAGCTCGGCGCCCTCCTCGCGCGTCACGCGGCCGACGAGCTGATCATCTCCATCCCGTCGGCCACGCGCGAGCAGATCCAGGCGATCGTGGACCGGTGCGTCGCCACCAAGCTCCCGTTCAAGATCCTCCCCGCGATCGCCGCGCTCGCGGGGCGCGTGCAGATCAGCCAGGTCCGGCCCGTGCGCGTGGAAGACCTCCTCGGCCGCGACCCCGTGGACCTCGACACCTCGCTCATCCACGCCGACATCGCCGGCCGGCGGGTGCTCGTCACCGGCGCCGGCGGGTCCATCGGGTCGGAGCTCGCGCGCCAGATCGCTGCCTACGACCCGGCGAGCATCATCCTGTTCGAGCGCGGGGAGAATGCGCTCTTCCTCATCGAGCAGGAGCTCCGGCGCAAGCACCCCACCCTCCAGGTGCACCCCGTGATCGGCGACGTGCGCGAGTGGGCCGATGTGGAGCGCGTCTTCCGGCTCCACCACCCGGACCTCGTGTACCACGCCGCCGCGTTCAAGCACGTGCCGATGATGGAGATGCACATCGCGCACGCGGTGCACAACAACGTGTTCGGGACGCGCAACGTCGCCGTGGCGGCGGCGGAGCACGGGGCCAAGTTCGTGCTCATCTCCACCGACAAGGCGGTGAGCCCGACGAACGTCATGGGCGCCACCAAGCGCCTCGCCGAGAAGCTCGTGCTCTCGCTCAGCAGCGCACGCGCGCAGCACTTCGTCGCCGTGCGCTTCGGCAACGTGCTGGGGAGCAACGGGTCCGTGGTCCCGCTCTTCACCGAGCAGATCGCCGAGGGCGGGCCCGTCACCGTCACCCACCCCGAGGTGTCGCGTTACTTCATGACCATCCCCGAGGCCGTGCAGCTCGTGCTCCAGGCCTCGGTGCTGGCGGAAGCGCGCGACAAGATCGTGATGCTCGAGATGGGCGCCCCCGTGAAGATCGTCGACCTCGCGCGGAACCTCATCCGCCTCTCCGGGCTCGAGCCCGACGTCGACATCCCGATCGTCTTCACCGGCCTGCGCCCCGGGGAGAAGCTCCACGAACAGCTCACCTCCGAGACCGAGGAGACGCTCCCCACGCGCTACGACAAGATCCGCATCGTGCGCACCGACGCCCCCCGGCCGCTCGACCACGCGCTCGACCAGCTCTGGGAGGCCGTCGTGGCCCGCGACGACCGCATGATCCTGCGCAAGCTCCAGGAGCTGGTGCCGGAATTCTCCCCGCAGGCGGCGCTCATCGCGAGCGTGCGCGACCGCGCCTCGGGGGAGGCGCGCGCCGCGAGCCGCAACGTCGGCTGATGACGCGCGCCCTGCGCACCACCGCGGCCGCCCTCGCGCTCGCCATCGCCGCCGCGCCACCGGCCGCGGCGCAGCACCCGCTCGTCGCGCTCCCGCTCTCGGACCCCGCGTACACCCAGCTCGACGGCCTCCTCGCCCGCGGTTGCGACGCGGCGCGCGTTTCCCCCTTCCGGCCGTTCATGGTCAAGGACGTCCGCCGCGCGCTGCGTGAGGCGCGCGGCGAGCGCACGTGCGCAGGGCCCATGCTCGACCGTCTCGCCCAGCGCTTCCTCGCCGACAGCGCCGCCGGCGACTCGCTCGCGGCGCTCACGCGCGTCACCCTCGGCGCGAGCCTCACGGTGCAGGGGACCGCCCTCCACGGCGGCGAGTTCGCCCCGCTCTGGCGCGACGTGCGTGCCACCAGCGCCGGAACCCCGCCGGCCGTCGGGCTCGCGAGCCTCCGGTTGACGTGGACCGGCGGACCAAACCTCGTCGCCGTCTCCGAGGCCTACGGCGAGACGAGCCGCCGCAACGACCCCACCGTGCGCGCGGGGATCTTCCGCAACTCGCAGGCGGTGATCGACGTCAACGACGCCTACGTCGCGGGGAAGCTCGGGCCCGTGGTGCTCTCCGTGGGGCGCGCCCGCGAGGCGTGGCTCGGCGAGGGGGACGAGTCGCTCGTCCTCTCGGCCCACGGGCCCCCGCTCGACCGCGTCGCCCTCACCGCGCAATGGTCCCGCTTCGAGCTCCGCGCCCTCCTCGCGTCCCTCAACGACGTCGTCCTCACCCCAGCGCAGGACACCATCGCCGACAGCCTCGGCGCGCAGCGCTGGCACCGCATGCTCGCCGCGCACGCGCTCACCTACCGCCCCTCGCGCCGCGTCGAGCTCACCATCGGCGAGACCGCGCTCATCCCACACCAGGGGAGCGGCTTCCAGCTCGCCTATGCGAACCCGGTGCTCATCTACCAGATGGCCCAGCAGGACAGCGCCCGAGAGACCCGCCCCGAGGGGAACGTCAACCTCACCGCCTTCGGCGGCGCGCGCGCCACGATCGGACGCGCCACGGTGCAAGGGGAGCTGCTCATCGACGACATCCAGATCGACGCGAAGGACCGCCGCCGCTTCCCGGACCAGCTCGCGTGGAACCTCCGCGCTACCTACCCGCTCCCCCTCCCGCTTTCGCCGATCCTTGAGGGGCAGTATCGCCGCATCGGGAGCTTCACGTACCTGGAGAGCTTCTACACGGATAGCTGGCAGCAGTACAACCAGCCCATCGGCTCGGAGCTCGGCCCCGACGCCGACCTCGCCCGCCTCGGCGCGCAGCTCTGGCCCTCCGGGCGGCTCCGCCTCGGCGTCGGGGTCTCCCGGTGGCGCCACGGCGCCCACCGCATCGACCAGCGCCCCACCCCCAACC
>JADGGM010000089.1 GCA_019689955.1 Gemmatimonadaceae bacterium | reverse complement strand
GATGGCGCGGATCGCGCGCTCGTACGCGCCCGAGGCGATCGTGCCCGCGGTACCGATGACCCCGATGTGCCCCGAGCGCGTGGCCCGCGTGGCCGCGCGCGCACCGGGCTCCACCACCCCGATCACCGGGATCGGAAAGTCGCGCTGCAGCGCATCGAGCGCGTGCGCCGTGGCCGTGTTGCAGGCGACGACGATCGCCTTCACCCCCTGGTCGGTGAGCCACGAGGAGATCTCGTGGCTGTAACGGCGCACGGTGCTCGGGCTCTTGGGGCCGTACGGGACGCGGGCGGTGTCGCCGAAGTAGATGATCCGCTCGGCCGGGAGCTGGCGGGCGAGCTCCCGGACCACGGTGAGCCCTCCGATCCCGGAGTCGAAGACGCCGATGGGAGCTTGCGGAGCGGACGAGGGGTGCGGGGTGGTCAAAATCGGACCTTGGCCGATATCGTTGCCTGGTAGCGGCTCCCGGCCGGCGTCACCTGGACCGGGACGTCCCAGAGGTGCGCAGCGACGAAGGCGTCGGCGCCGGCGAGGAGGTGGTTGAAGATGAGGAGCGCGGTCCAGTCCTCGACCGCCTGCTTGCGCGTCTTGACGAGCGAGCCGAGCGGGGTGACGACGAAGCGCCCCGAGTCGGGGTTGAAGACGCTGTCGCGCGCGGCGGCGCGGGCGGCAGAGAGCTCTTTCTTCGACTGGATGAGCATCGCGATCGACATCGCCTCGATGGCGACGTAGATCCCGCCGGCGGTGGAGCGGTGGAGCGTGGCCTGCCCCCACCCCGGGACGAGGACCGACTCGAAGAACGCGTTGCGCGGGGAGATCGGCGGCTTGGCGCGGGCGCGGCGCGACGGGAAGAGCGTATCGACGGCCGCGGTGGAGCCCGGGCGCGCGGTGGGTCCCACGCGTGCGCTGTCGGCGGACTGCGCGCGGAGCGACGGGGGGAGCGCGGGGAGCGCGAGGAGGGCGAGGGCGAGCAGCAGGTTGGGCAGCGTCATGCAGCGGCTTTGCCTTCCCGTCCCTCGCAGGGGCGAGCGTGGCGGGAACGTGTGGGAATCGAACCCACCCGACCCGACGTGGTCAGGTCGCAACGGTTTTGAGGACCGCGGAAGCCACCAGGCCCCATCCGCCCCCACGGCTCACGCGAGCGCGATGTCGTGCCCTTGGCGGGGGACGACCTCGCCGATCTCGACGGCTCCTGCGACGCACGAAAGATAATCGGCCACGCGCGCCGAAGGCACCGCGGCGAGGAGCCCGCCCGAGGTCTGCGGGTCGACGAGGAGCGCCTGCTCCTCCGCGGTGGAGGCCCCCCAGTCCACGCGCGTCTCGAGGTACGCGCGGTTGCGCACGGCCCCACCGGTTCCCACCCCCGCGGCGAGGGCTTCGCGGGCGCCGGGGTAGACGGGGATGCGCGACGGGTCGATGCGGAGGGTGACGTTGCTGGCGCGGGCGATGTGCGAGGCGTGGCCGAGGACGCCGAAGCCGGTGACGTCGGTGGCGCAGCGGACCCCCAGGGCGAGGGCCGCGCGGCTGGCCTCCGCGTTGAGGCGGCTCATCCCCTGGAGCACGGGGCCGAGCACCGCGTCGTCCACGCGCCCCTGCTTGGCGGCGGTGGTGAGGAGCCCCGCGCCGATCGGCTTCGTGAGCACGAGGACATCGCCCGGTCGGGCGGCGGCGTTGGTGAGGATGCGGCGCGGGTCCGCGCGCCCGGTGACGGCGAGCCCGTACTTCGGCTCGTCGTCGACCACGGTGTGCCCGCCGACGAGGACCGCGCCCGCCTCGCGCACCTTGTCGTGCCCCCCGCGCAGGATCTCGCTCAGCACCTCGACGGGGATCTTCCCCGCGGGGAAGGCGACGATGTTGAGCGCCGTGAGCGGCTCGCCGCCCATGGCGTAGACGTCGGAGAGCGCGTTCGCGGCCGCGATCTGCCCGTACCAGTACGGGTCGTCGACGATGGGGGCGAAGAAGTCGACCGTCTGCACGAGCGCGAGGTCGTCGGAGACGACGAAGATGCCGGCGTCGTCGAACGTCTCCGCACCCACGAGGAGGCGCGGGTCGGCCTGCGACGGGAGCGGGGCGAGCGCCTGCGAGAGGTCGCCCGGCCCCATCTTCGAGGCGCAGCCGGCGCAGCGCGCCAGCTCGGTGAGGCGGATGGCGGCGAGGGAGGACGCGGTGGCCATGGTCACTCGGGGATGCGCGCGATGGCCTCGACCTCGACCAGCGCGCCGCGCGGGAGCGCGGCCACCTGCACGGTGGAGCGGGCCGGGCGCGCGCCGCCCAGGTAGCGGCCGTAGACCTCGTTGAAGGTGGGGAAGTCGGAGAGCTCGATCAGGAAGACGGTGGTCTTCACCACGTCCTGCCACGTCGCGCCCGCGGCGGAGAGGACCGCCGTGAGGTTCTCCATCACGCGCTCGGTCTGCTCCACGATCCCCCCCTCGACCATGCGCCCGGTCGCGGGATCGAGCGCGATCTGTCCGGCGGTGAAGAGGAGCTCGCCGCTGCGAATCGCCTGGGAGTAGGGGCCGATGGCCGCGGGGGCTTGCGGCGACGTGACGGTGGTGAGAGGCACAGTCGATCTCCTGGGTTCGGGTGGGGCGTGGAGGGCGGCGAGCACGGAGCTTCAGAAGAGGCCGACGATGCTGCCGTCGGGCTGGATGGCCATGCGCTCGGCCGCGGGCTCCTTGGGGAGGCCGGGCATGGTCATGATGTCGCCGGCCTGCGCGACGACGAAGCCCGCGCCGGCGGCGGGGTAGATGTCGTTGATCGTGATGCGGAAGTCGCGCGGCCGGCCGAGGCGCGTGGGGTCGTCGGTGAAGGAGTACTGCGTCTTGGCCATGCACACCGGCGTCTCCCCGAGCCCGATCGACTCGAGGTAGTCGATCGCGCGGTCGGCCTTGGGGGAGTAGTCCGCGCCGGAGCCGCCGTAGACCTTCTGCACGATGGTGTCGATCTTCGCGCGGATGGGGAGCTTGACGTCGTAGAGCGGGCGGTACGCCGCGCCGCCGCGCTCGAGCGCCGCGAGGATCTCGCGCGCGAGGTCTTCCCCGCCCTCGCCGCCGCGCGCCCACACGTCGTTGAGCGCGACGCACACTCCCTGCTTCGCGGCGAAGTCCGCGACCATGGCGAGCTCGCGGTCCGTGTCGGACGTGAAGCGGTTGATGGCGACGATCACCGGGACGCCGAACTGCTGGACGTTCTCGATGTGCGCGGCGAGGTTCGGCAGCCCGCGCTCGAGCGCGCCGAGGTCCTCGGTGGCGAGCTCCTTCTTGTTCGCGCCCCCGTTGAGCTTGAGCGCGCGCACGGTGGCGACGAGCACCGCGACCTCGGGGTTGAGCCCGCCGAAGCGGCACTTGATGTCGAAGAACTTCTCCGCGCCCAGGTCCGAGCCGAAGCCGGCCTCGGTGAGGACGATGTCGGCGAGGGCGAGCCCGGTCTTGGTGGCGATGAGGCTGTTGCAGCCGTGCGCGATGTTGCCGAACGGCCCCGCGTGCACGAGCGCGGGGCCCCCCTCGAGCGTCTGCACGAGGTTGGGGCGGATGGCGTCCTTGAGGAGGAGGCTCATGGCCCCCACGGCCTTGAGGTCCCCCGCGCGCACGGGCGTGCGGCTCGCCCCCGCGGTCGCACCGACGATGATGCGCGAGAGGCGCTCCTCGAGGTCGGCGCGGCTCGAGGCGAGCGCGACGATGGCCATGATCTCGCTCGCGGGGATGATGACCCACCGCTCCTCGCGCGGGACGCCGTTCCCCACCCCGCCCAGGCCGATCACGCAATCGCGCAGCGCGCGGTCGTTCATGTCGATCGTGCGGGGCCAGGTGATGCGGCGCGGGTCGATGTTGAGCGCGTTCCCCTGGGCGAGGTGGTTGTCGAGCAGCGCCGAGAGGAGGCTGTGCGCGGACGCGATCGCGTGGAAGTCGCCGGTGAAGTGGAGGTTGATGTCCTCCATGGGGACGACCTGCGCGTAGCCGCCTCCGGCCGCTCCCCCTTTCACGCCGAAGACGGGGCCCAAGCTCGGCTCGCGCATGCACATGACGGCGTCCTTCCCGAGCCGGCGGAGCGCCTGCGTGACGCCGACGAGCGTGGTGCTCTTCCCTTCGCCGGCCGCGGTAGGGTTGATCCCGGTGACGAGGACCAGACGCCCGCGCGGGGGGCGCTGCGAGACATCGAGGGCGACCTTCGCCTTGTACTTGCCGTAGAGGTCGAGCTCATCGGGGGAGAGCCCGAGGTCGGCGGCCACGTCGACGATCGGGCGCATGCGCGCCTGCTGGGCAATCTCGATGTCCGATGGAACGGTGGGCACCAGGTCCTCGTGCGTGAGCGGTCCGTGGAGACGCAATACAGTTTACGCGGGCGTGGCGCGTTGCCGCTAGCCGATCGGCGAGGCGCGCGCCAATCCGAACAGGCGGCGAGCGTTCTCGGCGGCGCGTGCGCCGAGCGCGTCCGGCGCGACACCGCGGGCGCGGGCGAGCCGCTCCACGGTGCGCGCCACCCACGCCGGCTCGTTCCGCTTCCCGCGGTATGGTACCGGCGCGAGGTACGGGGCGTCGGACTCGACCAGGACACGGTCCTCCGGGACGAGCTGGAGGAGCGCGTCGTCCGTCCACTTGTTGAACGTGATGATCCCGCTGAACGAAATGTACCAGCCCAACCCGATCGCGTGCGCCGCGAGCTCGGCGGGGCCGGTGAAGCAGTGGAGCACCCCCACGGCCCCCAGGCGAGCGGCCTCATCGATGAGCGAGGCGGTGTCATCCACCGCCTCACGCGTGTGTACGACCACGGGGCGGCCGAGCTCCGTGGCCAGGGCGAGCTGCGCGCGGAAGGCGGCGAGCTGCCGCGGGCGCGGGGAGTGGCCGTAGTGGTAGTCGAGCCCGCATTCCCCCACGGCGACGGCGCCCGCCGCGAGGTGCGCGCGGATCGCGGGGATGTCGCGCGCGGCGTCGAACGCCGCAGCGTCGTGCGGGTGCACGCCGGCGGTCCAGTAGACGAAGCCCGGGTGCGCGGCGGCGAGCGCGCGCGCGCGCTCCGCCGCGTCGAGCGACTCGCCGATGCACACCACGGCCTCCGCGCCCGCGTCGCGGGCGCGCGCCCTGGCGGCCTCGCGGTCCGCATCGAAGGCCGGGTCGGCCAGGTGGGTGTGGCTGTCGATGAAACGGGGCATGGAAGCGAAACCGCCGCCCGAGGGGGGCGGCGGCTCGTGGCTCAGCGGGTCGCCGCGACCGGCGGCTCGGCGGCGCGGGTCGAGCCAGACTCCTTCGCCGGGCGCGGCCCCACGCCCCCCTTCTTCCCCGCCTCGCGCGGCCACGTCTGCTCGATCCAGAGGAGGAGCGGGGAGGCGACGTAGATCGAGCTGAACGTCCCGGTCACCACGCCGAAGAGCATGACCAGGGCGAAGGGGCGGATCACCTCGCCGCCCAGGAACGTGAGCGCGACGAGCGTCGCGGCGGTCGTGGTGTGCGTGAGGACCGAGCGCGGGAGCGTCTCGTTGACCGACCGGTTGAGCAGGTCGTAGAGCGGCTCTTTCTTCTTCTTCCGCAGGTTCTCACGCACGCGGTCGAAGATGATGATCGTGTCGTTCAGCGAGTACCCGATCATGGTGAGCACGCCGCCGACCACGATGAGGGAGACCTCGAGGTTCAGGTACTTGATGAACGCGAGCGTGCCGAGGATGTCGTGCGCGGTCGCGATCACGGCGGCCACGCCGAAGCGCCACTCGAAGCGGTAAGCGAGGTACGCGAGGGTGACGAAGAAGGAGATGAGGATCGCGATCATCGCCTTCTGGCGGAGCTCCCCTCCGACCTTCGGGCCGACGGTCTCGCTGCGCACGATGGTCGCGCCCTTGGCGCCGTAGCGCTCCGCGAGCGCCGTCGCGATCACGTTGGCCACCGACTCCGCCCCGGTCGCCTGCTTCGCGACGTCGCTGGGGTTCTGCGCGCGGATCACGTAGCTCGTGTCGCTGCCGAACTGCGCGATCTCGGCCCCGTGCACGCCCGCTTTGTCGAGCGT
The DNA here is from genome assembly GCA_019689955.1 of Gemmatimonadaceae bacterium. Taxonomy (GTDB): domain Bacteria; phylum Gemmatimonadota; class Gemmatimonadetes; order Gemmatimonadales; family Gemmatimonadaceae; genus JADGGM01. The sequence continues at coordinate 2,697 of JADGGM010000089.1, read as the reverse complement.
GCTGCGCAGCTCGCCGGCGTCCGGGGCTTTCGCGAAGCTCACCTGGATGAGCGTGCCCCCCGTGAACTCGATGCTGTAGTTGTACCCCTTGACCGCCAGGAGGGCGAGGCCGGGGACCATGAACAGCAGCGTCACCGCGGTCGTGGCCTTCCACAACCGGATGAAATCGATCTTGGTGTCGTGGAGAATCCGGAACATTTAGATGCTCAGCGTCTGGGCGCCGCGGGTGCGGGCGAGCCACAGGAGATAGAACGTACGCACCACGAAGATCGCGCTGACCATGGAGGCCGCGATGCCCGCGATGAGGGTGACGGCGAAGCCCTTCACCGGGCCGGTCCCGATCTCGAAGAGGACGAGCGCGGTGAGCACGGTGGACACGTTGGAGTCGATGATCGCGCTCATCGCGTGCCGGAACCCTTCGTCGATCGAGGCGCGCACGGTCTTCCCGTGCGCGAGCTCCTCGCGTATTCGCTCGAAGATCAGCACGTTGGCGTCGACCGCGATCCCGACGGAGAGCACCAGGCCGGCGATGCCGGGCAAGGTGAGCACGGCGTCGAACCCGGCGAGCAGGGCGAGCGTGAACAGCACGTACAGGGCGAGCGCGATGACCGCGAGCACGCCGGAGAAGCGGTAGTAGCCGATCATGATCAGGACGACGAGCGCCACGCCGAGGATCCCGGCGCGGATGCCGTCGTGAATCGAGTCCGCCCCCAGGCTCGGGCCGATGGTCCGCGACTCGACGACCTTGAGCGGGACCGGGAGCGCGCCGGCACGGAGCACGAGCGCGAGGTCCTGCGTGGCCTGGAGCGGCTGCCCGCGCATGGTGATCTGTCCACGCGTGCCGATCGCGCTCTGGATGACCGGCGGGCGCCCCATCACGCGGTCGTCGAGCACGATGGCCATGTAGTCGCCGATGTGCTTCGCCGTCTGGTCGCGGAAGCGCCGCCCCCCTTCGTTGTTCAGGGTGAACTGGACGATGTTCCCCTCGAGCGGGTCGGTAGCGGGCTTGGCGTCAGTGAGGTACTCGCCGGTGATGATCGGCTTGGTGTCGACCACGTAGAACGGCGTCAGCCCCTGCGCCTGATCGCGCTCGACCGTCCCCCAGTGGATCGTCTTCCCCGGCGGGAGCGCCGCGCGGACCTCGGGGAGGTCGAGGTACTTGGTCACCGTGGCGACGTCGTTCGAGGCGACGTAGTACTCACCCGGGATCTGCCCCGGCTGAATCAGCTTGCTGAGGGGGCCGCCGGTGGCGTTGAAGAGACCGGTGTCGCTCTGTGTGCTATCCTTCGTCGCCGCGGCTCCCGTCTTCCCCGTGTCCGTGCCGGGGGTGAAGAGGGAGCTGATCGCGTTCTTCGCCGTATCGGCGCCTCCCGCCGCTCCACCGGCTTTGGCGACCGTGCCGCCGTACCCCTTCTCCTTGAGGATCTGGTCGATACGGGGGAGCACCTTGTCGAGCGCGCGCGTCTCGTCGGTGATCTGGAACTGCAGGAACGCCGAACGCTCGACCAGCCGCTTGGCGCGGTCCGGATCGGTGATCCCGGGGAGCTCGACGATGATGCGCTGCGTGCCGACCTTCTGCACGACGGGCTCCGAGACGCCGAACTCATCGATGCGGTTGCGCACGACCTTGAGCGCGCGGTCGATCGCCTCCGACTTGTTCGCCACCACCCCCTTCGACTCGTCGACCTCGAGGGCGAGGTACATCCCCCCTTGCAGGTCGAGCCCGCGCTTGAGGGGGACGTGCGTCATGGTGGTGTCGTGGAACCCGCCGTCGGCGGTGCGCTCGCGGAGGGTGATCGTCCGCGGCCAGAGTGCCCAGATGGAGGCGAGCACCAGCGCGACGATCGTGAAGAGGCGGTAGCGAATCTTGGCCATGCGACTTCGCAGTGGGATGGACGGTTGGGGCGGAATATGGAACGTTACCGGACTAGCTCAACCGAGTCAACGCGCGCCGCGCCTCCTCCGCGTCGCGCCCGAGCTGCGCGATGAGCGCTTCGGGGCCGTCGAAAGCGCGGGTCTCGCGCAACCGGCTCACGAGCTCGACCTTCACCGTCTTCCCGTAGAGCTCCACGTCGGCGTCGAACAGGTGCGCCTCGATGGAGGTGCCGCCATCACCGAAGGTCGGGCGGGGGCCCAGGTTCATCATCCCGCCGAAGGGTCCGGCGGGGGTCTGGACGCGTACCGCATATACCCCGGCCGGTGGGAGAAGCTTCCGGGCTGGGGGGAGGGAGACGTTGATGGTCGGGAAGCCGAGGAGGCGGCCGCGCTTGTCGCCGTGCTGGACGCGGCCGCTGGTGGCGTAGAGGCGCCCCAGGGCGTCGGCGGCGCGGTGGAGGTCGCCCCCGGCGACGGCGCGGCGGATGAGGGTGGACGAGATGGGGCGGCCGTCGTCGAGGGTGACGGCGGGGACGACCTCGACGCCGAAGCCGCGCGACTCGCCGAGCCGGCGGAGGACGTCCACGTCCCCCTCGCGGCCGCGGCCGAAGCCGTGGTCGTACCCGATCACGAGGTGGCGCACGTGGAATCGCTTGCGGAGCACCTCGTCGACGAACTGGGCGGCGCTGTAGCGCTGGAGGGTGGGGGTGAACGGGACGACGGCCATGAAGTCGATCCCGCTCTCGGCGACGGCCTCGAGCTTCTCGCTCCCGACGGTGAGGAGCGGGGGCGCGGCGGCGGGGTTCACGACCTCCAGCGGGT
>JADGGM010000748.1 GCA_019689955.1 Gemmatimonadaceae bacterium | reverse complement strand
CGCGGGGCCGGGCGCGGGCGGGGCGGGGGGGGGGGGGGGGGGCCGCCCCCCCCCCCCCCGGGGCCGTTGCTCGTGGTGGGGACGCACGCGCTGGTGCAGGAGGACACGCGCTTCGGCGCGCTCGGCCTCGCGATCATCGACGAGCAGCACCGCTTCGGCGTGGAGCAACGCGCCGCGCTCGGCGCCAAGGGGGAGCGGCCGGACGTGCTCCTCCTCAGCGCGACCCCCATCCCGCGCTCGCTGGCGCTCACCCTGTACGGCGATCTCGACGTGAGCGTGCTCGACGAACGCCCCCCCGGGCGGCTCCCGGTGCGGACCGTGCTCCGTCCGGAGTCGGCGCGCGCGCGCATCCTGGCGTTCGTGGACCGGGAGATCGAGAAGGGGCGCCAGGCGTACATCGTCTACCCGGTGATCGAGGAGTCGGAGAAGACCGACCTCAAGGCCGCGACGACGATGTTCACCGCGCTGGCCGAGGGTGCGTTCGCGCACCGGCGCGTGGCGCTGCTGCACGGCCGCCTCCCGGCCGAGGAGCGCGACGCGATCATGCGGCGCTTCCGCGACCGCGAGCTGGACGTGCTCGTGGCCACGACGGTGATCGAGGTGGGGATCGACGTCCCGAACGCGACGGTGATGCTGATCGAGCACCCGGAGCGCTTCGGCCTCTCGCAGCTCCATCAGTTGCGCGGTCGCGTGGGGCGCGGGGCGGACGAGAGCTACTGCATCCTCCTCGGCGACGTGAGCGCCGAGGCCGCCGAGCGGCTGCGGGTGGTGGAGGAGACGGAGGACGGGTTCGAGATCGCGCGCGCGGACCTGCGGCTGCGCGGGATGGGAGACCTGTTCGGCGAGCGGCAGAGCGGCGTGCCGACGTTCCGCGTGGCCGACCCGATGCGCGATGAGGCGTTGAACCTCGTGGCGCAGGACGTGGCCGCGGCGTTGCTGGACCGCGACCCCGAGCTCGCGCACGCCGAGCACGCGGGCATTCGCCGCGCCCTGTCGCAGCGCTACGCGCGGGCGCTGGAGCTCTTCCGCGTCGGGTGAAGAGGAGGGA
>JADGGM010000088.1 GCA_019689955.1 Gemmatimonadaceae bacterium | reverse complement strand
CGCGTGGATGGAGACCGTATCGGGCGCGACCTGCGTCGTCACGTCGAGCCGGCTCGCGTCGACGATCGGGGCGGCGGGGCTTCCGGTGGGGGGAGAGCCGGCCTCGGTCCGGCACTCGACCGCGCACACGACCACGCCGCCGCAGCGCGTCACAAAGTACGCGTGCGGGTGGCCGTCGTGCCCGATGATGGCGTGAAGCATCTCGTGCCGGACGAGCGAGCCGTCGTCGACGGAGCCTCCCGCGAGGACGATGCGGTTCCCGCCGAGCCACCAGTAGCCGTTGTACGACTCCCCGCCGACCTTGAAGTCGGAGACGCCGGGGATCACGTACCAGTGCACGGCGGCGAAGTCCCCCGTGCGCCCGGCGCACTGCTCCGTGACGCGCCACCAGACGGCGTAGGACGGGGGGACGGTGAGCGGGGCCGCGGAGACCGGGAACGCCGGCTCGGTGAAGGTCGGATCGTCGCACCCCTGAAGGGGCGGGGCGAGGAGGGCGGCGAGGGGAAGGAGGGCGCGCCAGGCGCGGCGCAGGACGCGTGAAGGACGGCGACGAATCAAGCGGGACATCTCCAGCGGGGCCGTTCGTGACGTCACGTACCGGCCGGCGCCGGACGCGAGACTCGGACGCGGCGTGGGGCCGCGTCTCGCAGACGGTTGATGAATCCGGGAAGCGCGGGGTTGGTGCCAGGGAATCTGGTGACGGGCGCGCCGTAGCTGTACCTTACGGTCGTTGCGGGCCCTTAGCTCAGCCGGTTAGAGCAGCGGACTCATAATCCGACGGTCGCAGGTTCGAGCCCTGCAGGGCCCATGTTGCAAGACAAGCAGTTAGCGTCGTGTCCGAGCGACACGCCACGGGTGACCGTGGGACAGACCGTGGGGCGGTCATCCGGCGCGCTTCCGTTTGAGCGCTCCGCCGACCAGGCGCGCGACTTCCCCGCGCGCCTTCTGCATCTCGTACCGGCGCGTCATGGCGGGGTTGGCGTGCCTGAGGGCGGCCTGCACCTTCGCCGTGGGGGCGCCGGCATCGCTGGCGAGCTGGGCGTAGAAGTGGCGGAGGTCGCGAAGGCGGAGCGACGGGGCGTCCACCGCCCGCGCGGCCTCCTTGAAATGGATCCGCATTCACTTGTACGCGAGCGGCGAGGGGATGCCGTGGTCGATCCACTCCCAGAAGTCCGGGTCCACGTAGATCGTCGCCGCGGCCTCGTCCGTCTTCGGGCCGGGGACGTCGATGTACCGGGGACGTCGATCGCGTAGGCGGCGGGGCGGAGGTTGTCCTTCCCGCATCGCATCGATACTCCCGCATTCGCGTTCCGGTGACGGCGAGTGTCACGTAGCAGGGCCATGCGTACTCCGGCGCGTGCCGGCCGAGCCGGTCGCCGCGGCGCCGGCAACTCGCATGGGTCTCTCCATCCTCGGAGCGGCGCGGCGCCAATGCCGCGCCCCCAAGTACAACGCAGGGCGCCCCGTGCAACATGGGCCAAATTGCCCGGCCCGCGCCCGGTGCCATGAGCGGCCGTCCGCGCCCCACGCGTGCCTACAGTTGCGGGGGCCGTGCGTCACTCGTGAATACTTCGCCCCCCCCACAGAGGTAGCCTCGCCGATCACGACTCCCGCGACCCCGCGGTGCCTGCCAGCCCGAGCCTCGGGAGCGAGTGCGCCGCAGCCCGTCGTGAACCTTCAGCGCCTCATTGTGGGGGAGACGTTCACGCTGTCCGGGGTGATCCCGCTCGCCGACTTCCTTCTGCCGCCGATCTGATAGGTCAGCGTGACGCTGTTGCCGCTGGGGGTACCGGCGTGCCGCGCTGGTTGCCATATGCCACACGCCCTCCGGAAATACTCACATCTCCGCCGGACTGGGGCAAACGGTCCCCGGTACGGCTGTGATCGGTTGTCGCACATACACCTGCACGGCGGCAACACCGCCGCCGTGCGCATCCAAGGAGGGAGACGTCCAATGCCAGTCTGTGCGGCCTGTTATGCAACTATCGCCACAAGTACGGCGCGCGAGCATGGAGGGAGTAAGCTGTGCCAGCGCTGTTACGCCGAAGCCGTCGGAGAGGATGCCCCACCCGCGGTCCAGCCATCGGAGCGCGCAGGCGTAGAGAACGCGCCAGCTTCCGTGCAGACGTCGCCGCGCTCCAGCGCAGGAAGGGACCTGCTTACTATCGTGGGCATCCTGGCTGTGTTGGTGGGGCTGTGGTTCTTACTGGTCCACCCGGGCGATCCGTCTGTTGGCGACGTGCTGGGGAACGGGCGCGAAGTCGTGAACCTCCAACGTCTCGCGGTCGGCCAAGCTTTCACGGTCGCCGGATCGGTATTCCTCGCTGCCGCCTGGCGTCCTCGCTGATGAGTACTCCTTCTCCGATCCGCTTCGGCCGCTCAGCGGAGCGTCGGCCCGATGCCAAGGTCGGACTCTTCACCTCCGATGACGTGCTCCAGCGTCTCCAGCGCCACGCCGAACGGCAGGCCGACGAGACGGCGGGCGCGGACCGGGAAGGCTGGCGCGTCGCCGTGGAGAATGCGCGCGAGCTGCGCGAGCATGCACGTTGGCGCTCGCTCGGCGTGTATCTCTTCGTGATCCCGGCCCTCGTCACGCTCATCATGCTTGGCGGGCAGATTCTCGCATACCTCGTTGAGCGCTGGATGATGGCACCGCAGTAGCGCGACGGGAAGAAGCAATCCTAGCACAGTCCACTACAACACCACAGCACGCTGGAGGCGACGATGCTTCGCGGGATTGCTGCGCTGATCGCGGCAGTAGGATTAAGTGGGTGCGCTCAAGTGACGATGTCGTCCATGCGGGCTCCCGAGGCGCGGCGCTATGGGAGTATCATGGTCTTCGCGCCGTCGGCCGATCTGTCGATCCGAAACGCGATCGAACAAGGCATAGTTGATGGGGCGGCCTGGTATCAGCTCCGGGTGATAAAGTCGGAGGCGGTCTTCTTCCCGGGTCGCGTGTACCCTGACAGCGAAGTGCAGCAAATGCCCATCGGCGATAGCGTCGAGGCCGTGCTTGTGCTCGCGCCGACACAAGAAGGCGCGACAACAGCAACGCTTCCCACCCAGAGCCAAGCCTACTGCACGTACTCCACCTACCAGGGATGTCTCTCAGCGTCGGCAATCACATCGACACCCACGGTGACAAAGCCGTGGGGCAAATACGTCGCGGCCCTGATCGATGTCCGCCTCAACAAGACAGTGTGGATCGCCACCGGCACCGCCGAAGGTTCCGCCTTTACGGACCGCAGCGACCTTGCAAACGCCATTGCGGTCAAGACGCTTGGCAAGCTGGCAGAAGATGCGGTCATCGAGAAAGGCGGTCACCGTCCACGGCCCGCGCCGTGACCGACCGTGTCGCGCCGAGCGGGAGGTAGTCGTAACACAGGGTATCACAACGCGACCCCGCATCGCCAGCGATGGTGTTACGGGGTATCGCTGCGCCGATGCTGCTCCGGATTGCACCATGATTCGCGCCTACGACAAGAAGCATATCGCACTCGAACAGCTGGAAACTGCCCTGCGGATCTTCAAGGAGGGGCGGGACTACTTCTCGGTCATTACGTTGGATGGTGCCGCCGACGAGATTCTCGGATGCCTCGCCAGGTCCAAGGATTGGAAGAGCGCAGTTGACTCTCTCGTCGAAACCGCCGCATCGCTATCTCAATACATGCATGACGAGGGGGGCGATGCAAGATGGTTCCGTGATCGTGCCAACCGGGCGCGCAACGCGTTAAAGCATCTGAACGCGAACGAGGGGCCCACGATTGCGTTGGACCCAGTCGAGGAAGCAATCGACATGCTCAACCGCGCCATTGACAACTACTGGGAGCTCGAGCACGCTCTGACAGAGAATATGGCCCAGTTTTGTCGATCGCAACGCCCGGCGTAGTCGCATCGTCTCGCACGACATTGCGCGCGCCGCGCCACGCGCGCTAGATCGCGTACAGCCCAGGGTTCACCATGGGCGTGGTGTAGGCGCTATCCGTCTGGTGGATGCGGATGTGCTTCGCCCGGATCGAGCGGCGAATCCCATCGAGCGGCGTCGTGCCGACGAAGCGCGTCGGGCCGTCGGCGACGCTCTGGATGACCCCGCCCGGCGGCACACTATAGCTCCCGTATAGGCCCGAGCCGATCGCCGTCTCGACGACAACCTCGAATTGCACGAAGCTCGGCAGCTCCGTCGCGGTCACTTCGAGGCCGTAGGTGCCGTCGGGCGCGAGCCCGATCGACGTGCAGTTCCACGGCCCGACGAAGCCCATGGGGTTCGTCGGCGGGTTGAAATGGCTCGTGCGCACGCCGACGCAGAAGCGCGCCGTAGCGGCTTCGCTCCGCCCGAGGTAGGGCGCTTTTTCCTCGTGGTAGACGCGCACCGTCTAGGGGTAGCCGCGATCGATGCCGCGGAGCGTCCAGTGCGTCGAGCCGAGCGGGAGCGTCGCGAGCCGCGTCCACAGGCGCTCCTCGGTCGGCGACACGACCACGCTGTGTTTCACGATGCGGATGCGCGCGATCCCCCCGTTATAGCGCCTCGTGGCGTCGCCCGCGGTGCTGTACCCGATCTTCAGTTGCGACCCGATCGCGCTCGCCGTCGCTGCGCCCGTCGCCGAAGACGGGGCGCTCGAGTGGTCGATCACGATCGAGGGACCGGACGGCGTGTCGTTCGGGGGCTATCTCACCTACGAGGATGCGACCGGCGTCACCCAGCGGCACATCGACGGCACGACCCGTACGCGCTTCAGCGTCATCGCGCGGAGTGTGATCGTGAGCGCCGGATCCACGGACGTGCGGTCCGACATCCGGGTGATCGTCGAGCGGGGCGGAGAGAAGACCGCCTCCTCCATGCAGGCCTGGGCCTTCTCGCGCGTGACGGGGCATTGAGCCACATCGCGGCAGAGCGTCTACGTGCGCCGCACGCGTCGGCGGCGTCTCGGTGACGCACCAGCTGAGGGACGGTTCCCCTCTCCCCGCCGATGCCGATGCGGTGTGCGGAGCGACGCCACGTCCGAGGCCGTGACGTGCTGGGCAGACTCGCCTATGTGCACCCGCGTGCGTATCTCGCGGTGCACGCGCTCGTCTATGAGGCGAGACATTCACTTACCACGTCATTCGGAGGCGACGATGCTTCGGACAGCGACTGCGGCGCTGGCTGCCGCGCTCCTCACGGGATGCGCCAGCATCATCCACGGCACGACGGAGGACATCGGGTTCTCGTCCTCGCCCACCGCGGCCAAGGTTCTTATCGACGGCCAAGCGCTCGGCAACACGCCGCTCATCACTAAGCTGTCGCGGAAAGACAACCACATCGTCCGCATGGAGCTCGACGGCTACCAGCCATTCGAGGCGACGCTGACCCGGAGCGTCAGCGGTTGGGTGTGGGGCAACCTCGTCTTCGGCGCGCTCCCCGGGTTGGCGATCGACGCCATCAGCGGCGGGCTCTACAAGCTGACCCCTGAGCAGGTCGCGGCGCAGATGGCAAAGCAAGGCGCCTCCGTCACTCGCGGTCAGGATGCGATCTACGTCGGGGTGGTGCTCACGCCGGACTCGACATGGCAGCGCGTCGGAACATTGGAGCGGAAATAGCGCCGCGGGCGGCATGCGGCTCCACGGCACTCTCCCATGCGCGCTGGATACGCACCGTGCGCGGCACCACGCACAGAGGGGACGCACCACCGGCCACCACGCGCCCCGGCGCCGGGGCCGTTCTCATAATCCGACGGTCGCAGGTTCGAGCCCTGCAGGGCCCATCGCCATCCCTCGTTCTTCCCATCACGCATACACGCGCTGCCGAGCCATGTGCCCCTCGGCGGCGCGTCGCGCATACGGCCCGGTCCGCCACACGTTTGCGCCATCACGACGCACCGACTATCGTGGGCGCCTCGGAGGTAGTGCGGCGCTCAACGTCTGAGCACCGCGGACCGCCTCCTGTGCTCGGAGGACGACCCCATGGCCCGCGCCAGACCCTTCGTTGGGCTCCCGCAGTCACGGGCACGCGCGTACATCCCGCCGCAAATCTCGGAGGCCGCGCGGCATCACGAGCGGCGACGCGCCGACTGCGTCGCTCGCCTTCTCTACGCGAACACGATCATCCGCCGCGAGGATCTCCTCCAGCCGCCGCCGCGCGTGACCTCGCGCGTCCCCATCGTCAGCGTCGGCCGCGCACAGCTCCAACTCCAGCGCGGGTCCGGCGGCATCGTCGCCGCGCACTGTTGTCCGGGGCAGGAGCTCGTCTGGGGCGTGCCCATCCAGAACTTCGTCCCGCACTCGCGCCCCGTGCTCCACTACGGCGTGCGCGGGATCGTCGCCACCACGGATCTCGTTCCGACGGTCGTGAACCTGGCGGACTCGCTGGTCGAGCAGAGCGGGCTCCGGCTGACGCTCGCCGACTCCCTCGAAGCACTGTTCGCCTCGCTCCGAGCGGATGGGGACACGCCCCGCACGCGGACCATCACCCGCGAGGCGTACTACGACGGCTATCGGCCCGGCGCCGCACGGGTCTACCGAGGTGCCATGCAGCGGCTGCAGGCGAGGCTGGACGATCCGGCATTCCGTCGGCTTCCCCAAGGCGAACAGGATCGCCTCCACAGCGAGATGGCGATCCTGCAGGAATTCCTTCAGGTCGCCGAGACGTACGAACCCGAATCGCTCACGGACTCGATCTTCAACGTGATGGATGCCGCCGCCGAGGCGGACGAGTGATCCCGCATCCCTTCCCTCCGCCCCGCGCGGCGCTACGGCCGAAACAGCTTCAGCGCGTCCACCACCACGTGATAGATCCCCCACGCCGCAGGGATCGCGACCACGGCCCACGCGAGCACGGACGCGGGGTCGCGTGCGACGTCGTGCTCGACCACGATGTGTGACGCGTCGTGCGGCTCAGGCATTCTGGCCCTCCGGAGCTGAAGTCGGCACCGCCTCGCGTGCACCGCCGAGGCGCGCGGCGTCGCCCGCGTAGTAGTGCTTCGGGTTCACCGGGCGAATGAGCAGGTTGCAGATGAGCCCCACGGCCAACAACGCCGCCATGAGGTACATCGTCACCGTGTACGCATCGGCCTTGGGCACGCCGCGGTCGATCTGGTATTCGCGGATGTAGTTCACCAGCACCGGCCCGAGCACGCCGGCCACGGACCACGCGGTGAGCAGGCGTCCGTGAATCGCGCCCACGTGCATCGTGCCGAACAGGTCCTTGAGGTACGCCGGCACCGTCGCGAAGCCGCCGCCGTACATCGAGATGATGATCACGAAGCCGATCACGAACGCCGCCACGTTGTGCAGTCGCCCCGTGGTGGGCACGAGCGCGTAGAGCACGATCCCGAGCACGAAGAACGTCGTGTACGTCGCCTTGCGGCCAATGCGGTCGGAGAGCGACGACCAGCCGAAGCGGCCGAGCATGTTGGCGAGGCTGAGCAGCGCGACGAACCCCGCCGCCGCGGTCACCGTGACGACCCCCGGGAACATCTCCTGGCTCATCGGCGACGCCTGGCCCAGCACGCCGATCCCCGCCGTCACGTTGAGGCAGAGCACCGCCCAGAGGAGCCAGAACTGCGGCGTGCGCATCGCTTCGTTCACCTCGACGTTCGCCGTCGTCACGAGCTTCTTGGGCACGGCGGGCGGGGTCCAGCGCGCCGGCTTCCACCCGGGCGCGGGGAGGCGCACGGTGAACACGCCGAACATCATGTACAGGAAGTAGATGATGCCCAGCGTCACGAACGTCGGCGCGACGCCCACCGAGGTCGGGGTGCGGAAGTGCGCCATGAGCGCGACCGAGAGCGGGGAGGCGATCATCGCGCCGCCGCCGAACCCCATGATCGCCATCCCCGTCGCCATCCCCGGGCGGTCGGGGAACCACTTGATGAGCGTCGAGACAGGGGAGATGTAGCCCAGCCCGAGGCCGATCCCGCCGAGCACGCCGTAGCCCAGGATGAGCAACCAGAACTGGTGCGTCCGCACGCCGAGCGCGGCGATCTCGAACCCGCCGCCGAAGCAGAGCGCGGCGACGAACATGGCCTTGCGCGGGCCCACGCGCTCGAGCCAGCTCCCGAACATCGCGGCCGACGCGCCGAGGAAGAAGATCGCTGTGCTGAACGTCCACCCGATCGTCTTGAGCTTCCAGTCGTCGGGCGCGGAGGCGGTGATGCCGATGAGCTTGGAGAGCGGGAGGTTGAAGACGCTGAACGCGTACGCCTGGCCGATCGACAGGTGGATGGCGAGTGCCGCTGGGGGGACGCGCCACCGGTCGTACCCGGGTTTGGCGATGGTCCTTTCTCGATCCAGGAAGGAGAAACCGGCCATACGGTCGACCTCCGCGTGAGGGATGGGGCTCACCACCGCGCCAGGGGAGTTGCCGTCCGCCCTGTCGTCGGTAGACTACACCTCGGCCCCGGAGGGCGCCACTACCGCCATACGTCTCGCCGGATTAAGATTCGTGGCGCACGCGGCGGGGCGAACACGCCCCCGCGCCGTGCGGTTCCGGTCGCGTAGCTCAGCTGGTTAGAGCGCTGGTCTCACATACCAGAGGTCCGGGGTTCGAGTCCCTGCGCGACCATTCTTTCCACTCGTGGAGCTCCGCCCCACCCGCGTGTGGGCCGTCGTGCGGCGAGTCGTACGACCCGGCCACGGTCGGGTGGCGGCCAGGACAGAAGCCGACCGCGGACACTCCGGACGACCGAGATGACGCGCCCGCCCGACACAGACCCGTCGCCCGGCGTGCACCACCCGTCCGATCCCCCTCCCGGCTCCCGCCGCCTCCAGA
>JADGGM010000087.1 GCA_019689955.1 Gemmatimonadaceae bacterium | reverse complement strand
CGTCGGAGCATGCGCGTACGCCCGGGATCTATTTCCTGAACGACGCCACCGACCCCGACCTCCCCGCCGGGCCCGCGACGATCGCGCTCGAGATCCTCGAGCAGCTCCCGGCCGCAGACACCATCGTCGTCCCCATGGGCGACACGGCGCTGATCCGCGGCGTGGCCGCGGCGGCGAAGGCGGTATCGGGCGCGATTCGGATCATCGGCGTCCAGGCGGAGCGCGCGCCGTCGTACTTTCTCTCGTGGACGCACGGGCGCGCCACCCCCACGGAGACGTGCGACACGATCGCCGACGGCCTCGCCACGCGCCTCCCCGACCCCGAGAACGTGCGCGCCATCCGCGAGCTCGTCGACGACGTGGTGCTCGTCACGGACGACCAGATGCTCGCCGCGATCCGCCATCTCGCGCTCGAGGAGCACGTGATCGCCGAGCCCGCGGGCGCGGCGGCCACCGCCGCGCTCCTGCACGGCAAGGTCCCGTGCGGGCGATACACCGTGCTCCTCGTCACCGGCGCGAACGTCACCCCCGACGTGCTGCGCGCAGCGCTCTGCGCCCCGGCGTGTTCCACCCGCGGCGCGCGGGTCGCCCGTCCGGGCGGTCGCCCGGCTAGCGGGTGGGGCCCAGGTCGCGCCGCACCGTGACGCGCTTCCCCTTGATCGTCGTCCCCCGCAGCGCGGTGATCACGTCCTCGATGATCTCGTCAGGCACTTCGACGAGCGAGAACCGGTCCGCGATCTCGATCGCGCCGATCGCGCTGGAGTCGATCCCCACCTCGTTGGCGATCGCGCCTACGAGATCGCCGGGGCGAATCCCCGCCTTGCGCCCCGCGCCCACGAAGAGCCGCGTCACTTCCCACTCGGGGTGGCGCTGCGCCCGGCCGCGCTCGCGCGGCGGGCCGGCGCGCCACCGACCGTCCACGCGCTCGCGCCGCTCGCGCGGCTGGTGCGTGCCCGCCTCGCTCCGCCGCTCCGCGTTCGGCCGCAACGCCGGCGACGGGATCTCGACCTCGTCGCGCGTGCGCCGTGCATTGGCGGCGAGCTTCAGCGCCGCCGCGGCGATGTCGGCCACGTCGCGCTCGCCGGCCAGCGCGTGAATCACCGCGCGGTACGCGTCCAGCTCGCCGCTCGCGAGCGCGTCGCGCACTGCCGCGGCGGTCCGCTCCAGCCGCCGGGCGCGTAGGTCGGCCACGCTGGGGAGGGTCGCGATCTCGATCGTCTGCTTCGTCACGCGCTCGATGTTGCGCAGCAGCCGGTGCTCGCGCGGCTCGGCCAGCGTGATCGCGACCCCCTCGCGCCCCGCTCGCCCCGTGCGCCCGATCCGGTGCACGTACGCCTCCGGCGCCGACGGGACGTCGTAGTTGACGACGTGCGACAGGTGCTCGATGTCGAGCCCGCGCGCCGCGACATCGGTCGCGATGAGGAGATCGATCGCGCCCGCGCGCATCTTCTTCATGACGCGGTCCCGCTGCTCCTGCGAGAGCCCGCCGTGCAGCCCTTCCGCCCGGTAGCCGCGCCCGGTGAGCGCGTCGGTCAGCTCGTCCACCTCGGTCCGTGTCCGGCAGAACACGAGCGCGGACGTGGGGTGCTCCACATCGAGCACGCGCGCGAGCGCGTCGACCTTGTGCGTGCGTGCGACGATGTGCGCCGTCTGCCGCACGAGCGGCACGGCCCCCGCCACCGCGCCATCGCGCGCGATCGCCACGTGCACCGGGTCGGTGAGGTGCCGGGCCGCGATGCCGCGGATGCGCGGCGGCACGGTCGCGGAGAACAACGCCGTCTGTCGCGTCGCGGGCACCGCCTCCAGGATCGCCTCGAGCTCCTCGGCGAATCCCATGTCGAGCATCTCGTCCGCTTCGTCGAGCACGACGGTGCGCACCTGGTCGAGCGCGAGCGTGTCGCGCCGGATGTGGTCGAGCGCGCGCCCGGGGGTCGCGATCACGACCTCGGCACCGTTCCGGAGCGCGCGGAGCTGCGCCCCGATCGCCTGGCCGCCGTAGACGGGGAGCACGCGGATCCCGAGCGCGCGGCCGTACGTGCGCACCGCATCGGCCACCTGCATCGCCAGCTCGCGCGTGGGCACGAGCACGAGCGCCGACGTGTGGCCGCGCGCGCCCTCCTGCGCGGCGATGCGCTGCAGGAGCGGGAGCGCGAACGCGGCCGTCTTCCCCGTCCCCGTGGCGGCGTGGCCGAGCACGTCGCGCCCGGCGAGGAGCGGCGGGATCGCCTCGCGCTGGATCGGAGTCGGCTCCTCGTAGCCGAGCTCCGTGAGCGTGGCGACCAACCGCTCGTCGAGCCCGAGCCCCGTGAAGCCGCCGAGTTTCTCTGTGTGCATGGGATACCTGACAAAAAAAAGGGACCGGCGCGTACGGCCGGTCCCTGCATCTCCGGAACGTGTCTGCGCGCGGCGCGCGCAGGGCATGGAAGAAATGTAACCCTCGCGCCCCCTTCCACCAACGCCCCGGAGCGGGGAGCGGCGGCGCGCGGCGCGCGTCAGTGTGCCGGGGGGACCGGCACCAGCGGGCGCACCACGCGGACGCCGTAGTGACTCGGGGCCCCCCCCGGCGTCCCCGGCTCGTCCACGTGCCCATCGATCTGCCACGCCCAGAAGTAGCGCCCCTCCGAAAGCGGGAGCTCGACCACCCAGTCGTCCCCGGACCGCGTGGCCGGCGTCGGCCTCGCGGGGCCCAGGAGGGTGACCGACTTCGCCTCGGGCGCGTGGACGGCGAAGCGCACCACCTCGCCGAGGTGGCGCTGGATGAGGAGGTGGTGGTCCGGGTCGAGGCGCACCGCGGCGACCGCGCCCACGTCGCTCACGTCGACCGTGTCCGCGCGGTGCGCGAGCTGGACCGTCCGGCGCACCGGCCCCGCGGCGGTGGCCAGCTCCACGTCCAGCGGCAGCTCGAACGTCGCGCCGGGCTGCACCTGCGTGAAGATCACCCGTTGCCCGTCGATCTCCGTGCGGATGTCGGGGATGTACTTCTCCGTGAGCCACGGCATGACGAACCCGTGCAGATCGCGCCCCGCCGCCCTGGAGAGCTCCGCGATGAGCTCCTCGTATCCCGCCCGTCCGCCGAGGTGCCGCATGTACGCGCGCATCCCGCGGTCGAAGGCGGAGTCGCCCATGATCGTGTTGAGCATGGAGAAGATCCACACCCCCTTCGCGTAGTGCAGGCGGCCGTTGTCCGGATCGCCGAGGATGCTCTGCCTCCCCTCGGGTCCGGAGAGGTACCCGGCGCGCGAGATCTCGCGGAGCGCGTCGGCGGCTTCGGGCCCGTAGCGCATCCCGAGGGCGAGCGCCTCGCAGTACGTGGCCCACCCCTCGCGGAGGAAGTTGGCCGCGGGCCCGGTCGCGTTCATGGTCCACGCGTGCGACACCTCGTGCGCGAACGCGGCGGTGGGGACGTACGCCGTGTCGCTGAGCACCCGCGGGCGGGATCCGGAGACGATCGCGTCGTTCATGCGCACGCGGAACCCGCTCGCCCCGATCGCGCGGTCTTCCACGGCGGCGATGTAGCGCGACGCCAACGGCCCGAAGCGCGCGCTGAGGAGGCGGTAGACCGGCGCGAGCTCCGCCGCGAGCGAGTCGTGCGTGTAGGGGAAGCCCGGCGCGAGGAAGCTCTCGAGGCGCACGCCCTCCACCGTGGTCGTCTCGGGGCGCCAGTCGCGGTCGTAGATGATCGCGCCCAGAAAGTCCGGCTCCTGCGAGCGGCCGTGCACGGTGCGCACGCCATCGCGCACCGTCTCGGTCTGCGGGAGGCTCGTGGTGAGGTGGTACGCCGCCGGGAGCCGGACCGTGATGTCGAGCTGCGCGAGGTCGTTCGCGCTGTTGTACTCGAAGAACGGGTGCCAGACGAAGGTGTTGTGGTACGCCCCGTACGCCGGCGCGGCCGATCGGGCGCCGCGCTGCGTCGAGTCGCCTCCCTCCGGCCGCTCCTCGTCGAGCGTGTAGGTGAGGACGAGCTGCGCCCGCCGGCGCGGGGCCGCGCGCACCCACAGCACGTTCCCACCGAAGACGTAGTCCGCCGCGCGGCCGTCGAGCCGCACGGTCGAGAGCCGCGCGCGTCCGTTGAGGCGCACCGTGAAGCCGTACGGACTCCCGACGGCGAGCGCGAGCGTGTCGGTGACGCGGATGCCCTTCCCGGGGGTGAGCGTCACGTGTAGCGTGTGAGCGCGGATGGCGTTTCCGCTGTCGATCGGCAGCTTGCGCGCGATGGTCCAGCGTCCGCCGGAGTCCACCGCTTCGTACAGCCCCGAGAAGGCGCGCGTGCGGTTGGCGTCGTCCTCGGAGCTCTCGCTGACCACGGTCCCGCCGAGCAGGATCACGGCGCGGTGCGCATCGCGCCACACGGCGCGGCTCACGTCGCCGCGGCGCGTCGCTTTCTGCTGGACCGCGCGCCGCACCACCTCGCGCCCGAACCGGTCGGGATAGA
Organism: Gemmatimonadaceae bacterium; assembly: GCA_019689955.1. Taxonomy (GTDB): domain Bacteria; phylum Gemmatimonadota; class Gemmatimonadetes; order Gemmatimonadales; family Gemmatimonadaceae; genus JADGGM01. The sequence continues at coordinate 4,320 of JADGGM010000087.1, read as the reverse complement.
CGCTATCGAACGCTTCGGGCGTGCCGGTGGCGAACCGCTGCAGCACCAGCGCGCCGAGCGCCGCCGGGGTCCGCGCTCCAACGAGCGAGGTCGGCGCCGGGGCGCCCGACTGCGTGCGAGCCGGCCGCGCGGCCAGCACGATGATGGACGATGTGAAACTCGCAAGGAAGGCGCGAACGAACGGACGCGGCATCGATGCACTCGGATGACGTGAGCCGGCGGCGACGGGGAGCGCCACCGTGAAGCGCACGCCACAACACCGACTCGCCGCGCGCTCCTCTACCCACTGACGCGCGTACGGCGCCGCGTACTTACGCGCGCCACCTGCAACGAGCCAGGCGAATCCTTGGGTGCAACAAAAGACTCGCCGACGCCTCGAATCTGTCTACTTTTCTTCCCGCAGCAGCGCCCGGAATCCCGCCTCTTCGAAGTGGCGGTCGGCCGTCAAGGCCGACGTCATCCGCAATTCACGCATCACCACGAACGACACACAGTCCGTCATCCCCCATTCCTTGTCGGGTCGCGCCTGGAAGAGCTGAAAGGCGTGGTCGTACAGCGCGTCCGAGAGCGGGACGATCTGAACGAGGGGGTCGGATTCGAGTGCCATGAGCGCCTGGACCGCCTTGGGACGATTCCGCGCTTTGCCCAGCCGGTCACCGATCTCCAAGAGCACCGACCGTGTCGTCACGAGCTGCGGGCGCTCCGCGAAAACCTGCTGCATGAGCGCCAGGGCTCGGTCGTGATACGCGTCGGCCTTGACTGCTAGTGCAATGGAGAACGACGTGTCGAGAAAGAGGCGCCCGTCGAGCCGCGGGCTCACCGCTCGCTCTCACGGCGGATGGCTTCGAGATATTCGTCCAGGTGCTCCGCGCTATCCGCCGGCTCGTCCAGGTCGAGCGAAGCCAGGAGCCGGAGCGACTCCCCCGGCTCCAAGCGCGGGCCTTCGAGCGTGATCTCGAACGGAACGTTGATCGGGAGCCCCTTGAGGGCGTCCGGCTCCTCCGGCCGGAGCACGGAACCGTCGTAGACCACTTGTACCGTTTTCGTCATGGTCCCTCCCACTGTCGCTTCGCCTCAACGGCGAGCGAGCCGACCAGCCATTGGACGGGCGCAATGTTGTCGGACCGCACCCTCTCTATTTGTCGATCGGCCGCGGGCCAAGTCACACGCCTCTCTGCCCCCGAGGCAAATCTAACGCCCGGACGGCCCTTTAGCACCGTCCGAGCCTATTGACCCTGCCCTCGTCGCATTGATGCGACGCACGCAACTCGGAGTGGGTCGGCTCTCGTAGCGAGCAATTTCGGCACGCACGTCCGAGGGGCGAAAGGAAAAAGCCTCCGGCCGCCTTGCGCCCGCCCTACCCTCAACGGCTCGCCCGCGACCGACCAGGCCGTCCGCCGATCGCCTATTCCGCTCGCATTACCATCATCGGATCGATGCGCGTCGCACGTTGCGCGGGCCACCAGGTCGCCACGACCGCAACGCCGAACGTCAATAGGGCGACTGCGACCACGATCGCGGGCCCCACGCTCACCAGGCCCTCGAGCCGGCTACGCACCACTCGCACGACCGCGAGCCCGAGGAGGGTTCCGGCTGCGGTACCGCTACCCGCGAGAACGATCGCGCGTCCGAGCAGCATGCCGCGTACGCGGGACCGTTGCGCACCCAACGCCATGCGGATGCCGATCTCGCGAAACCGCTCGACAACGGAGTGCGCCATGAGCGCATGCGTTCCCGCCGCGGACAGGATCAAGGCGATGAGCGCAGCAACGCCGGCCAGCGTCGCTGCGATCCGCGTGCGATTCATGAGTAGCCGAACCTGATCGCCCAGCGGCGCCGCACCGGTGACGGGCAGGTCGGGAGCCAGAGCGCGGACAGCATGTCGAATGGCAGTGATTGCCGACGCCGACTCCCCACGGTACGACCGTGCATAGATGACCGTGGTGAACGCTCGAGCCCGGTTCTGCGCGTATGGCAGAAACATGTACGGGGTATCCGTGTCGGCGCTGCCGACATATCGCGCATCGGGCACCACACCGACGATCTCGACCGCCTGGCTGTCCACCAACACGACGTGGCCGATTACATCTCCTCCTGGCGCGAGCTGGTGGGCGAGCGTCCGATTCACGATTGCCACACGCGGCGCTGCTTCACGGTCCTCCTCCCCGAACGACCGCCCGCGCAACACAGGGATCCCCAGCAGCTCGAGCGTTCCCGGCGTCACCGCGTTTACTGGTACCCGCCACTCTGCATCGCTCGGTGCACGGGCCTCACGCGGCGGTGTCACGACCGCGACGTCGGATGCGGCGCCCAGGAGCTCGGTCGACGCCAAACCAACCGCGGACAGTTGCGGCGTCGCACGCAATCGCGCCAGAAGCGCATCCTCGAACGCTTGCCTGCTCCGACCGCCGAGCTCGCGCCGCTGCGGGGTGACCTCGGCGATGGTCACCCCTTCGACGTGGAAGCCAGGGTCCGCATGCAGGGCGCCGTATATCGTCATGACGAACACCCCGGCTGTCAGCAGGAGCGTCACGGCAAGTGCCGTCTGGGCCACGACGACGGCGCTCCGGATCCGATGTTGCCGCCGACCGGCTGCGATGGAGCTGCGTGCGGTAAACGCGACGTTGGTGTGCGTGGCACGCAGTGCCGTTGCGATCCCAAATGCCAGCCCGCTGACGAGCGATGCCAACGCAATGAAGACGACAACGCGCCTGTCCGGCACGAAGTCGTAGTAGACACGGAGCCCGAGGTCCACCGGCGGCGTCAGGAGCAGCCGCAAACCGTGCGCCCCGCCATAGGCGAGCACCGTCCCCACGAGACCACCGAGCGCTGCGAGCAGCAGACTCTCGAGGAGGATCTGACGGGCGATCACGATGTGGCTCGCGCCGAGCGATCGACGAATTGCGATCTCATGCTCTCTGACGGCGATGCGCGCCAGCATGAGGCCGGCGACATTGATGCACGCAATCAGCAGAACGACGAGCACGATCCCCGAGACCAATCGCAGGAAGGGCTCCGTCTGATGCTGCAGGTCCGGGCGCATCCCTCTGGCTGGGGTGACTCTGATCGTCAAGCCGGAGTCGGTCTGCGGGTATTCCCGCCCAAGCACCGCGGCGAATGCCGCGAGCTCGGATTGCGCGGCGCGGACACTGGTTCCCGGGCGGAGCCGACCGAGCATCCACCCCCATCGGGACGTGCGCTCCAAGTCCCTCGGCGTCGCCCCGCGACCCGAGAGCGTTCCGCGCATCATGGCCGGAACGTAGAGGTCGAACGCAGCGCCAGGCATCGGACCGGCAAAGTCGGCCTGGGTCACGCCGATGATGGTGAGCGGTACGCCGTTGGCCACGAGAGTTTGCCCGATCGCGCGCGGGCCATCGTTCCACTCACGCCGCCAGAATTCGCGGCTGATCACCGCCACGGCCGACGCCCCGGGGACCAGATCGTCATCCGGCAAGATGAGGCGTCCGCGTGCCGGTCGAACGGCGAGGAGTCGAAAGAAATTGCCCGAAACCGCGCACAGCGTCATCGCCTCCGGAATATCATGAACGCGCACGCTCGCCGGCTGGATCGCGTAGGTCGCGATCCCGTCGAGCGTCCGGACGTGATCACGGAGCTCGATGTAATCGGGATACGACGCCTGCCGATAGTCCTGCCCGTGGCCGGCGAAAAAGAGCTGGACGAGACGTGAACCCGTAGGGACCGGCAACGGCTTGAACAGCATGGCGTTGGTTACGGAGAAGACCGACGCATTCAGCCCGATACCGAGGCCAAGCGATACGATCGCGCCGATAACCAACCCCGGGTTTCGCCTGAGCGCACGGGCGGCCTGTCGACCCTCGCGGAGCACGGCGTCGATCCCGCCCGTGTGTGCACGGCTCGCGTGGGGAACGAGGCTGCGAGTCGCAATTGTGGGGTCCCGTCCAATCATCGGATCACCTCGAGCTCACTGCGCCTCATCCTGCGACGACGCGCGCCTGGCGTCTGACCCGGGCACAACGGGGGCATCACAATAGGGTGCACATCGAGCATCGACGCTCGGCAACCGCGATGCACGTGGCACAGTAGATTTTGCGGCGCGCCATCGCGCTGTCTGTCGTGCGCCGAGGATGGAGTTACGCCCGATTACGTCGATGTCAAGCGGAAACGGAAAGCCCCGCATCAGCCGCTCGGCCAATGCGGGGCTACCGCTTGTGTCACGGATGGGGCGGGATTCGAACCCGCGAGGGCTGTTACACCCCACACGCTTTCCAGGCGTGCGCCTTAAACCACTCGGCCACCCATCCCGGGACTCATGGTTCGCGATGTCGCGCACATCACTAC
>JADGGM010000086.1 GCA_019689955.1 Gemmatimonadaceae bacterium | reverse complement strand
CTTCCCCTCCCCGCGCGCTCCACCGCTCCACGCCCCGCGGCAACCGCTCCACCAGCGCCCGGATCTTCGTCACGCACGCTGCGTCGTCCTTCACGCTGTAGTGCGCCACCCCCGAGATCTCGGTGTGCGTCTTCGCGCCCCCCAGCGTCTCGGCGTCCACGACCTGGCCCGTCGCCCCCTTCACCAGGTTCGGGCCGCCGAGCCCCATGAACGACGTCCCCTCGACCATCAGGATCACGTCGGAGAGCGCCGGCAAGTACGCCCCACCCGCGATGCACGGCCCCATGACCGCGGCGATCTGCGGCACGCGCAGATACCGCCGCATGATCGAGTTGTAGTAGAAGATCCGAGCCGCTCCGTACTGCCCCGGGAACACCCCGCCCTGGTACGGCAGGTTCACCCCGGCCGAGTCCACGAGGTAGATGATCGGGATGCGGCACCGCATCGCGATCTCCTGCGCGCGGAGGATCTTCTTGATCGTCTCCGGCCACCACGACCCGGCTTTCACCGTCGCGTCGTTGGCCACGATCACCACCTCGCGCCCGTGCACGAGGCCGATCCCGGTCACCACCCCCGCCCCCGGCGCTTGCCCGTCGTACTGGTCGTACGCGACCAGCAGCCCGATCTCCAGGAACCGGCTCCCCGGATCGGTCAGCGCGGCGATGCGCTCGCGCGCGGTCAGCTTCCCCTGCTTGTGCTGGCGCTCGATCTTGTCCGGCCCGCCCCCCAGCCGCAGTCGGTCCTCGAGCGAGCGCAGCTCCGCGGAGAGCTCGCGCAATCGGGAGGGAGGAGTCACGCTTCCTGCTTCTGGCGGTCGGCGAACCAGCTCTTGATGTACTCGACGAGCTCCGAGGTCGGGGTCCCCGGACCGAACAACTTGCCGATCCCCTGCGCGTGCAACGCGTCGATGTCCTCCTTGGGGATGATCCCGCCGCCGGTGATGAGGATGTCGTCGCGCCCGGCCTTCCGCAGGAGCTCCTGCACGCGCGGGAAGAGCGTCATGTGCGCGCCGCTCAGGATCGACAGGCCGACGACGTCGACGTCTTCCTGGATCGCGGCGCTGGCGATCATCTCCGGGGTCTGGTGCAGCCCGGTGTAAATGACTTCCATTCCGGCGTCGCGCAGGGCCGCGGCCACCACCTTGGCACCGCGATCGTGTCCGTCCAGCCCCGGCTTGGCAATGAGCACGCGTATGGGTCGCTGCATGGATCGAGAGGGATGGCCAGATGGCCGTACATTTTAAACTCTAAGTAATTCTAATGCCCCCGCCCGGTACGTGCCACCTCGCGCTTCCGGGCCACGAGGAGCATCTCCGACGACCGGCGCACGAGGGGGCGCGGGGTCCACCCGTCGTATGCTTCCTCCACCACGAGCCCGGCCTCGGCGCACAGTTCGGCGAGGCGCGAGGCGGTGTAGAGGCGGATCCGGTGCTCGCGCTCCCCACGCGTCCGCGCTCCGCGCCAGGTGGAGCGGATGGTGAGCACGCCGGAGAGCGGGTCGAAGCTCCGCTCGTGCGCGACGATGGTGCCGTCGCGCGTGGTCCACCAGTCGCGGCTCAGGAAGCGCGCCATCACGCCGTCGCGGCTCCCGCCGTGCCACACGAGCGTCCCGCCAGGACGCAGCACGCGCGCGAACTCGTGGATCACGCGGGCGTCGTCCGCGGGGTGGAGAAAGAAGCCGAAGGAGGTGAAGACGTTCACCACGGCGTCGAACCGCCCGGTCCACCGCGACGGGAGACGGCGCATGTCGGCGCGATGGTACCGCAACGTCCGCCCGGTCCCGCGCGCGCGCGCACGGGCGAGGAGGTAGCGCGAGTAGTCGACGCCGGTGACGTCGTACCCGGCCTCGGCGAGGAGGTGGGCGTGACGCCCCTGCCCGCAGGGGACGTCGAGGACGCGCGCACCCACGGGGAGGGCGAGGACGTCGAGCAGGCGCGAGACTTCCTGACGGTCGCGCTCGGGCGAGAAGAGGGGGTCGTACTCGAGCAGATACTGCGCGTCGAAGTACGACTCCCACCACTCGCCGCCGCGCCTCGCGGGCGCCATCGGCTAGAAGAAGACGGGCTCGCGATACGCCCCGAATACGTCTTGCATCGCGGAGCGGATCTCGTAGAGCGTGGCGTCGGCGCGGGCCGCGTCGAGGATGAAGGGGATGAGGTTGGCGTCGGTCCTCGCGGCCTCGCGCAGGGCGTCGAGGCACCGGGTGCACCGCGCGTTGTCGCGCGTCCGGCGTAGCCTGGCGAGCCGCTCGCGCTGCTCCCGCTCGGCCTCGTCCCCCACCCGGAGGAGAGGGATCGTCAGCTCGGGCTCGTCGGTCACCAGCTCGTTGACGCCGACGACGATCTTCCGGTGCTGCTCGATCTCCCACTGCTGCCGCGCCGCGGATTCGGCGATCTGCCGCTGCAACCACCCGGTCTCCAGCGCGCGCACGACGCCACCCACGCGGTCGATCTCCTCGAACAGCGCCTCGGCCTGCCGCTCCATGGAGTCGGTGAGCGCCTCCACGTAGTACGAGCCGCCCAGGGGGTCGATGACGTTCGGGACCCCGGTCTCGTACGCCAGGATCTGCTGCGTGCGCAGCGCGACCTGCACGGCCGCCTCGGTGGGGAGGGCGAGCGTCTCGTCCATCGAGTTGGTGTGCAGCGACTGGGTGCCGCCGAGCACCGCGGCGAGCGCCTGATACGCCACGCGCACGATGTTGTTCATCGGCTGCTGCGCGGTGAGCGTGACGCCGGCGGTCTGCGAGTGGAAGCGCATCATCCAGGAGCGCGGGTCCTTGGCTCCGTAGCGCTCCTTCATGTGGCGCGCCCAGATGCGCCGCGCCGCGCGGAGCTTGGCGATCTCCTCGAAGAAGTCGTTGTGGATGTCCCAGAAGAACGAGAGGCGCGGCGCGAACTCGTCGATGTCGAGCCCGCGCGCGAGCCCGCGCTCCACGTAGGTGAAGCCGTCGGCGAGGGTGAAGGCCAGCTCCTGTACCGCGGTGGCGCCGGCCTCGCGGATGTGGTAGCCGGAGATGGAGATGGTGTTCCACTGCGGCGCGTGCTTGGCCGACCACTCGAAGCCGTCGACGATGAGGCGCAGCGCGGGCTCGATGGGGTAGATCCACGCGTGCTGCGCCATGTACTCCTTCAGGATGTCGTTCTGAATGGTCCCGCGAAGCGCGTGCGACGGAACGCCCTGCCGCTCGGCGGCGGCGATGAAGAAGCAGTAGATGATGATCGCCGGGCCGTTGATGGTCATCGATACGGAGACCTTGTCGAGCGGGATCCCGTCGAACAGTGTCTCCATGTCGGCCACGCTCGAGATCGCGACGCCGCACTTCCCGACCTCCCCCTCGGAACGCGGGTGGTCGGAGTCGTACCCCATGAGCGTGGGGAAGTCGAAGGCGACCGAGAGCCCGGTCTGGCCGTGGTCGAGGAGGTACTTGTAGCGGGCGTTTGTGTCGCGCGCGCTGCCGAAGCCGGCGAACTGGCGCATGGTCCAGAGGCGCCCGCGGTAGCCGGTGGGGTGGATGCCGCGCGTGAACGGGTACGCGCCCGGGACGCCGAGCGCGGCGGGGTCGAGCGCCGCGGTATCGAGCGCGGTGTAGAGCGGCGCCACCTCGCCGACGGAGTTCGTGAACGCGATGTCGCGCTTCGTCCCCGCGTCGTAGCGGGCGCGCCAGGCCGCGACCTCGGCGCGGAGCCGCTCGAGCTCTGCCTGCTGGTCGCGCACGACGTCGGTCAGGTCGCGCATTGTGGTCATGCTCAGTGTCCTCGTGTCGTTGACGTGGGCTCCTGAACGAGGAGCTCACCACTTCGCTCCAGCAATTCCGCGGCCGCGGCGAACGGGGTGAGGGCGCCGGATTCGAGCGCGGGGAGCTGCTGGTCGAGCCAGGCGTTGGTCCGCTCGTCCCCCCACAGCCGCTCGCGCACGCGGCGCTCGACGACCTCGATCACCCGCTCGCGCAGCCGTTGGCGCCTGCGCTCGCGCAGGGCGCCGCTCTGCTCAAGATAATCAAAGTGCCGGTCGAAGGCCGCGGCGACGGCGTCGATCCCTTCGCCGCGATCGGCCTTGGTGGCGAGCACCGGAGGGGTCCATTCGGGCGCGTTGGCCTCCTGCGCGGCCTCACGGGCGGCGCGCGCGGGGGTGTTCACCTTCCGAAGATCGACGCCGTGATGGGCGGGAACGTTTCGGAAGATCTGCCCCATGCGCAGGCCGAGCATCAGCTCCACCTCGTGGCGGAGCCGGTCCGCCCCGGGGCGGTCGGCCTTGTTGATGATGAACACGTCCGCGATCTCCATGAGCCCGGCCTTCATGGTCTGGATCGCGTCCCCGGATTCCGGGACGAGGACCACGGCGGACGTGTCGGCGGTGCGGGCGATGTCCAGCTCGCTCTGTCCCACGCCGACGGTCTCGATGAGAATGCGGTCGAAGCCGTAGGCGTCGAGCACGTCGGCCACTTCGCGCGTGGTCGCGGCGAGCCCGCCGAGCGAGCCGCGTGTGGCCATGGACCGGATGAAGATGCCAGGGTCGAGCGCGACGGCCTCCATGCGGATCCGGTCGCCGAGGAGCGCGCCCCCGGTGAAGGGGGAGGTGGGGTCCACGGCGATGATGCCGACGGTGAGCCCGGCCTGCCGGTAGTGCGCGGCGAGCCCGGTGGTGAGGGTGCTCTTCCCCGCCCCGGGGGGGCCGGTGATCCCGATGCGCCGCGCGCGGCCGAGGCGCGGGTGCAGGCGGCCGAGAATCGCCTCGAAGCCGGGGCGGTGGTTCTCGACGATGCTCACGGCGCGCGCCAGCGCTGCGGGCTGTCGCGCGTCGAAGTCCGCGAGGAGGCGGTCGAGCTGCGCGGTGGACGTCGTGGGCGCGGTCATCAACGCCACCGGCGGTAACCGCGGAGCGGGTTGGAGAGGAGGTGCCAGGGAAGCACGAGGATGATCAGGAACAGGATCAGGGCGAAGCTCAGTGTGGCGATGAGCACGAACAGGTTGTGGTCGGCGACGTAGACCAGCGCCCCGACGATCGCGCACACGCCGGTGAGCATGCACAGCACGATACGCCGGGTCTGGCCGACGAGGAAGCGCTGCAGCTCGATCACGTCGCGCGGGTGGGCGCGCACGCGGAGCTCGTCGCGCCCGGCACGGCGCAGGATGTCCCGCAGCTCGCGGGCGATCCCGGCGAGCTGGGTCACGGCGTCGTGCACGCGGTCGCGCGCGTCCCCCTCCATGGCGGCGGCGAGGAGCTGCGAGGTCATGGACCGCAGGATGGGGGTGGCGAACTGGATGCTGTTGAAGTCGGGGTCGTAGCGCAGCCCGATCCCCTCGGCCAGCGCCGAGGCGCGGCCGAGGTACACGAAGGCGCTCGGCAGCATGATCGGCCACTGGTAGAACGTTGACAGCACCTCGTTCACGATGCGCTGGATCTGGTGCGTCTTCGTGTCCGGGGTGAAGGCGATGGCCATGAGCGCCCGCGCCGCGTCGCGCACGGTCCCGCGGTCCACTTCGGGATCGAGCAGCCCCAGCTCGTAGAGCCCCGCGACGACGCCGTCCACGTCGCGCCGCACGGCGGCCAGGATCGTCTGGATCAGCCGCACGCGCGTCTCGCGGTCCACGCGCACGACCATCCCGAAGTCGAGCAGGACGAGGCGCCCCTGCGGGTCCACGAGGAGGTTTCCCGGGTGCGGGTCGGCGTGGAAGATCCCGTCGACGAGCATCATCTGCGCGTACACCTCGGTCACCGTGGTGAGGAGCGCGGGGACGGAGATCTCGCCGGCGTTGATGCGCTCCTGGAGGCGGTCGACGCGCGTCCCCTCCATGTACTCGAGCACGAGGACGCGGCGCGAGGTGAGCTCGTGGATCACCTGGGGGATGACGACGCGCGGGTTGCGCGCGAGGTTGGCGCGGATCTGCTCGGCGTTCTGCGCTTCGATCCGGAAGTCCATCTCCTGCTCGATGATCTTCGCGAACTCCCGGACGATGGTCGTGATGGCGCGCGTGTGGTGGTTGGGGAAGAGCGCGTTGAGGAAGAACAGGATCCGGAACGCGGCGTCGAGGTCCACGGCCACGACCTCCTCGACACCGGGGCGCAACACCTTGACGACGACCTCGCGCCCGCCGAGCGAGGCGCGATGCACCTGGCCGAGCGAGGCGGCGGCGAGGGGGACGGGGTCGAAGCGGTCGAACAGCTCGCGCGCGGGCTTCCCCAGCTCGCGCGCGATGACGGGCTCGATCTTGCTCGCGGGGAGCGGGGGCACCTGATCGGTGAGCCGCCCGACCTCGGACAGATACGGCTCGGGGAGGATGTCGGCGCGCGAGGCGAAGACCTGGGCGAGCTTGATGTACGTGGGGCCGAGCGCGGCCACGGTCTGCGTGAGGCGCGCGGCGCGGCGGCGGTGCGCCGCCTCGGAGAGCGTGCGCGGGCGGCCGACGAAGACCCACCGCCGCCGGTCGCGCATGAACGCGAGGACGAACGGGAAGAGCCGCCAGAAGACGTAGAAGGCCCGCACGTCAACGTGCCGGGTTGAGCTCGACCGGCCGCGCGCTGTCGGCGCGCTGCACGAGCACGCGGCGCACACGCGCCGGCTCGGCGTCGACCACCGTGATCTCGAGCTCCCCGAGCCGGAACCGCTCGCCGAGGGCGGGGATGCGCCCCGTCCCCTGCACCACCGCGCCGCCCACGGACGTCGCGCGGTCGCGCCCCGCGCTCGTCGGCACCGCGACGCCGAACTGCCGCGCGACGTCGTCGAGCGGCGTGGAGGCGTCGAGCACCAGCGCGCGCGGTGCCTGCGGCTGCACGGGCGCCGCGGGCTCGTCGTGCTCGTCGCGGATGTCGCCGACGAGCTCCTCGAGCACGTCCTCCAACGTCACGATCCCGGCCGTGCCGCCGAACTCGTCGAGCACCACCGCGAGGTGGCGCTGGCCGCGCAGCATCTCGAACAGCATCTCGCTGCACCGCTTCGTGGCCGGCGCGTGCGCCACCTCCCGAATGGGGGGGCGCCCGTCGGCGCCAACCTTGAGCAGATCGAACACGTGCACCATCCCGATCACCTCGTCGAGGGAGCCGCGGTAGACGGGCACCCGGCTGTACCCCGACTGCGCGATGGCACGCGTCAGCTCGGCCGGAGGCATGTCGACATCTACAGCGAAGACGTCCGTGCGCGGCGTCATCACGTCGCGCAACACCTTCTCACCGAACTGCACCACGCCGGTAATGATCTCGATCTCGGCCGGCTCGCCGATCCCCTCCAGCTCCCCTTCGCGGAGCAGATCCTCGATCCCCTCGCGCGGGGAGATGACGAGCGCGTGCCGCCGCGGGCCGGCGGTGCGCGTGATCGCCTGAGCGGCGCGGAGGAGCGGGCTCACCACCCACGCGAGCGCGTGGAGTGGGGGGAGGAGGACGGGGATGAGCCGCGTGGCCCACCGGCGCGCGATCGCGCGCGGGAGGAGCTGGCCGAAGATGAGGAAGGCCAGCGCGAGGGCGATCACGATGGCGGCCAGCACCCACGCCGGCGCGGTCGTCGCCCCGCTCGTGGCCCCGGCGATCATCCCGGCCAACGTCACGAACAGCGCCACCCCCGCGCCGGCGGCGAGCACGAGGCGCTGGGGGCGCGCGAGATAGGCTTCCGCGGTCGGCGAACCGCTGAGCTGGCGCTCCACCCAGTGGCGGAGCCAGATGCGGCTCACCGACCGCACCGCCGTCGCCGCGGCGGTGAGCCAGGCGACGACGATCACGGCAGCGAGGAGCGGGAGCACGACGGCGATCACGAGTTCCGCTCCGCCACGGCTTCCAGCCGCTCGAAGTACACACGGTCCACGCGCCGCCGCACCACGCGCTCGACGACGACGCGGAACCCGTCCAACGTGAGCTCCTGCCCCGCGCGCGGGACGTGGCCGACGAGCTCGAAGATGAGCCCGCCCACGGTGCTCACCTCGTCGTGCTCGAAGTGATGGCCGAGCACTTCCGACAGCTCGTCGAGCGTGACGCGGCCGGAGACCCAGAAGCGCTTCCCTTCCTCGGACTCGATGGGGGATTCCTCGCGGTCGTACTCGTCGCGGATGTCGCCGACGATCTCCTCGAGGATGTCCTCGATGGTCACGAGCCCGGCGGTGCCGCCGAACTCGTCGACGACGATGGCGATGTGCGTGCGGGTGCTCTGGAAGTCGCGGAGCTGCGCGTCGATGGTCTTGCTCTCGGGGATGAAGGTGGTGGGGCGGATGAGCGTCTGCCACCCGCCCGCGGGCTCCTCGCCGGCGATGACGCCGGGGAGGAGGTCCTTGGCGAACAGGATGCCGACGATGTGGTCGAGGGTGTCGTCGTACACGGGGAGCCGCGCGTGCTGGGCGCTGCGCGTCCGGTCGAGCACCTCGGACCACGGGGCGCCGCGCTCGATGCCGACGATGTCGACGCGCGGCACCATGACGTCGCGCACTTCGGTGTCGCCGAGGGAGAAGACGCGGTGCAGGATGGCCTGCTGCGTGCCGGGGACCGTGGCGTCGGCCTGCACGACCTGCCGGAACTGCTCGGCCATGAGCGTGCGGTCGGCGACGTCGGGCTCGATCGGGGGGAGGGCGCGCCGCAGCGCATCGTCCACGCGGACCCCCGCCCGCACGAGGGGGCGCACGACGCGCTCCACGCCGCGCACGACGGGGCGCAGGGCGTCGAGCGCGCGCGCACCGAGGACGTCGCCGGTCGCGCGCGGCACGATCTCGCCGAGGATGACGACCGCGAGCGCCATCGCGATCGCGACGGCGATGGCGGCCACCGGTGGCATGGCGTGGAGCCCCACCCCCGCC
>JADGGM010000085.1 GCA_019689955.1 Gemmatimonadaceae bacterium | reverse complement strand
GCCCGATGTCGCGCGCGACATCGGGCCCCGTGGCACTCCCCCGCTCCAGTCTCCCCCCGCCCGCGCTCAGCGCCGGGCTTTCCCCGGGCGCACCGACTGCAGCACGCGGCTCGCCAGCTCCCTGAGCGGGACCGCTTCGGTCGCTGCGCCGATGCGCAGCGCTTCCCCGGGCATCCCGAATACCACGCAGCTCTCCTCATCCTGTACGAAGGTGCGCGCCCCCGCCCCTCGCATGGCGAGGAGCCCACGCGCGCCGTCGGTCCCCATCCCGGTGAGGAGGACCCCCACCGCGTTCCGCCCCGCGCTCTCCGCCACCGACTCGAACAGCGCGTTCACGCTCGGCCGGTGCTGCCGCACCGGATCGCTCCGCACGAATCGGATCACGCACCGCGCCCCCTCGCGCCGCACCACCATGTCCTTCCCCCCGGGGGCCACGAGCACCACCCCCTGGCTCACCGGGTCCCCGTCGCACGCCAGGCGCACCTGCATCGCCGCGATCGCGTCCAGCCGCTTCACGAACGCGGGCACGAAGGGCGCGGGCAGGTGCTGGACGAGCACCGTCCCCGGCGCGTTCGCCGGGAGCGCCCCCACCACCGCGTCCACCGCCTGCGTCCCGCCGGTCGACGCGCCCACGGCGATCACGTACGCCGCTGCCTCGAAGGAAAGACGCGGCTCGCTCAGCCGCGCGGTCGGCCCCGCGGCGATGCGGCGCAGCGTCCCACGCCGCACCGCGGCCGCGGCGCGCACCGCGTGGATCAGCTCATGGTCCGACGGCGCGCCGCCCGATCCCGGCGTGACCACGAGATCCAGCGCGCCGAGCGCCAGCGCGCGAACGGCGTTCTCCCCGCCGCGCGGCGTGGGAGGGCTCACCGCCACCACGGGGACCGGGTGGCGCTTCATGACCTGCTCGAGGAAGGCGAGCGGATCGAGGCGAGGAAGCTCGATCTCCAGCGCGACCACGTCCGGCCGCAGCGCGCCGATACGCTCCAGCGCCGCCTCCGGATCGGCCGATGCGCCGACGACCTCGATGTCCGCGTGGCGCGAGAGCTCCCGCGTGATCGGCTTCCGGATGAGCCCCGCATCGCCGGCGACGAAGACGCGGATCATGGCAGGACGCCCAGCATCTGCCGCGGCGTGCGGTGCGACCGCCGCCCGTCAGGCAGCGGTCGCCGCTGCGGCGCGCAGCCCCTGCACCAGCTCACGAAGCTCGGTGGCGCCGCGGTGGAGGGTGGATGCCGTCGCGCTCATCTGCTGGCACGCGGCGCTCTGTTCCTCGCTCGATGCCGTCACCTCCTCGGCCGACGAGGCGTGCGACTCCGCCACCCGCGCGATCGCCGCGACCCCCGCCGCGGCCTGGTCCACCGCCACCAGGTTCTCCTCCGCCGCCGCCTGTACCCCCGTCGCCGCCTGACGCGTGCGCTCCGATGCGCCCGCGATCGCCGCGAAGGCCAGGTCCATCTCGCGCGCCGCGGTCTCGATCTCCCCCACGTGCGCCACCCCCTCGTCCATCGCGTGCGACGTCCGCGCCATGCGCTCGCTCACCGAGCGTGTCAGCTCCGCCACCGAGCCGGCCGCCGTGCGCGCCTGCTCCGCCAGCTTGCGCACCTCCGCCGCGACCACCGCGAACCCGCGCCCCGACTCCCCGGCCCGCGCGGCCTCGATCGCGGCGTTCAGCGCGATCAGGTTCGTCTGGTCCGCGATCGCGCGCACCGTGCCGACGAACGTCTTGATCGTCTCCGCCGTCTCGTTCAACGCGCGCACCTCCGCGGCCGCGCCCTCCACGGTCGACTTGACGTCGAGCAGGATCGCCAACGCCCGCTCCAGCTCCCGGCGCTTGGCGCCCGAGGACACCTCGATCTCCTCGGCCAGCGTCGCGACCTCCTGCAGCCCCGTGCGCACCGCCTCGGCATGCTGGCGGATCACCTGCAGCGCACCGTCGATCTCGCGCAGTTGCTGCACCTGGCTCGCCGCCCCGGCCGTCACGTCCGACATCGCCGCCGCCACCTGGTTCGCCGCGTCCGACACCTGCACCGCCCCCTCCGCCAGCTCCGTCGCCGACCCCGCCACCTGCTGCGCCGTCGTCGTCGCCGCGGCAACGACGTTCGACAGCGATTCCCCCATGAGGTTCATCGCGTCGGCCAGCCGCTGGAACTCGTCGGGAAGGGGTTGCGACGTGCGCGCCGTGAAGTCCCCGGCGCTCAACTGCTGCGCGTGCCCCACCAGCACCCGCAACGGCCGGTCGATCGAGCGCACGGTGCGCAGGACGATGATCGCCGCGATCCCCAGCGCCGCGATGATGAGCAGCGCGACCACCATCGAGCGATGCGACGTGTCGTGCTGGAGCTGGTCCGCCATGTCGCTCAACCGGTCGCTGCGCATCCGCCCGAGCCGGTCGATCTCCGCGAGCAGCGTGTCCACCACCGGGTGCACCGCGCTCCGCTCGCGCTCGGCCGCCGTGCGGCGCCCGAGGTCCAGCAGGCGGTGGGCGAGGTTGTAGCGCACCTCCACGTCCGAGAGCCGCGTGTCGATCTCGGCGATGAGCCCGATCTCCTCCGCCGTCTGCCCCGGAAGCGCGTTCATCGCGCGCTGCACGCGGTGCGCGTCCCACGCCAGCCGCCGAAACTCCTCGGCGTCCGCGGTGTCGTGGCTCGAGAGATAGCCGTTCGCGGCGTCGAGCGCGCGCGTGATGTCGGCCGAGAGCTGCGTCGAGAGACGGTTCTCGCGCTGTACGTTGTCGAGCACGTGATCGACCGTCGCCGACGTGCTCGTCATCGACGTCCGCCCCACCAGCCCGGCGCCGACGAGCAGCATCACCAGGGTGCCGAACCCCACCAGGAGCCGCCCGCGGATCGTCCCCAGCGCGCGCATGATCACTGGCCCTGCTCCGCGAGCACGAGCGCCCCGCGCCGCACGCGCGTCATGGTCAACCCCTTGCCGTCAGGATCGCCGCTGGGCTGGAATCGGATCATACCGGTGACGCCATGATAGGCCGTGGCAGGAGTGAGCGACGCCAGGTACCGGCGCACCGCCGCGCGGTGCGGCCCGGCCTCGGCGATGGCCCGGGCGAGCAGGTGCGCGGCGTCGTATCCCAACGCTGCCTTGTCGTCCGGCGTGGTGCCGTAGCGCGCGCGATACGCGGCGACGAAGTGCTGGACCTCCGCGCGCGGGTCCGTCGGCGTGAACGGCGCGCCGACATACACCCCCTCGGCCGCCGCGGTATCGCTGACGATCGCCGTCCACCCGTCGCCCCCCACGAAGTCGGTGGCGAGACGTTGGCGCCGCGCTTCGCGCAGGAGCGCGATCCCCGAGATCCCGCCTCCGACGGCGAAGACGATGTCCGGTGCGCGCGTCTTGTAGTAGGCGACGTACGGCTCGAGGTTCGTCGCATCGGAGCCGATCGGGTCCATGGCCACGATCTCTCCGGTGAAGCTCTTCCGGAACGCGTCCGCGAGCCCGCGCCCGTAGCTGTCGTTCTCGTAGATCACCGCCGCCCGCTGCCGCCCGAGCGCGCTCACGAAGCGCGCGATGGCGACGCCGTTCACCGAGTCGCTGGAGATGATGCGGAACACCCACGGCGAGATCCCGCTCAGCTGCGGCGAGGTGGCCGAGGTGGCGATGAGGGCGAGATGGCCGTCGTACACCTTCGCGGCCGCGATCGTCGGCCCCGAGTTCACGTCGCCGATCACGCCGAGCACCGTGTCGCTCTCCACGAACTGCTGCGCGATCGCGGCCGCGCGTGCGCCGTCGCCGCTGTCATCACGCACGGCAAGGCGCAGCTCGCGCCCGCGGACGCCGCCGGCCGCGTTGATCTCGGCCACGGCGAGCTCGATCCCTTGCTTGGTCGTGATGCCCACGGGGCGCGTCCACGGACCGGCCGCGCCGATCGTCACCGGCCCGGCGGCACGGCCGCAGCCGATCACGAGAAGGCAGAGCGATGCAGCGAGGAGGACTGTCTTCAAGACCCGCGAGACGGTGGGGTGGAAAACGGCTCATCACCGGGACGACGCAGCCCCCGCCGTGTAACATCCGGCGCGCGATAACTCGTTGCGCGCCGATGTGTTATCGCGATGCGCCGGCGAGCAGGAAGGCGCCGCGGTGCACCCGCGTGATCCGGTACGGCGCGCTCACCGGGTCGCCGTCGGGGCGGAAGCGGATCGTCCCGGTGACGCCGTGGAACGCGGTCTCCGGGGTGATGTGCGCGAGGTAGCGGCGGATCGCGCGACGGTCGGGCCCCACCGCGGCGATGGCCTGGGCGAGCACGCGCGTCGCGTCGTAGCCGAGGGCGGCGTTGATCTCGGGCTCCACGCCGTAACGCGCGCGGAACGCCGCGACGAAGCGCTGCACGTCCTCACGCGGGTCTTCGGCGGTGAACGCGGTCCCCACGTACGCCCCCTCGGAGAGCACCGTGTCGGCGACCAGCCCTGCCCACCCGTCGCCGCCGATGAAGTCGGCCTTCCACCCCTCGCGCCGCGCCTCGCGCAGCAGCGCGAACCCCGACTCGGGGAGCCCGACCACGAAGACGATGTCGACGTCGTGCGCTTTGTAGTACGCGATGTACGGCTGCGCGTCGGGCACCTTCGCGCCGATCGGGTCCATGGCCACGATCTCCCCGGTGAAGCTCTTCCGGAACGCGTCGGCGAGCCCGCGGCCGTAGCTGTCGTTCTCGTACACGACCGCCGCGCGCCGGCGCCCCATCGCGGTCACGAAGCGCGCGATCTCGACGCCGTTCGTGGAATCGCTCGAGATCACGCGGAAGGTCCAGGGCGAGATCCCGGTGAGGTCGGGGGAGGTGGCCGAGGTCGCGATCGCGGCGAGGTGGCCGTCGTACACCTTCGCGGCCGCCACCATGGCGCCCGACGTGACGTGCCCGATCACCCCGACGACCGCCTTGGTGCGCACGAGCTCCTGCGCCACCACCGCAGCGCGGGCGCCGTCGCGCTGATCGTCGCGCGCCAGCACCTCGAGGCGGCGCCCGCGAATGCCGCCCGCCGCGTTGATCTCATCGACCGCCAGGTCGATCCCCTTCTTCGTCATCTCCCCGGCCCATTCCCCCCACGGTCCCGCCGCACCGATGACGATGGGCTGCGTGCCGCGCGAGCATCCGCCGGCGAGGAAACAGACGAGCGAGAGGAGGGCGATCGAGACTTTCACGTGCGGAGCGGCGAGAGGGCTCGGAGGGACCACGCCGAGTGACGACAGGAGTGGACCGTCTGTAACGCCGCCCCGCGCCCACGCGCGCCCCTGGCGCTCACCCTCCCGCGGGTACCTCCGCGAGCGCGCGCTGTTGCACCACATCCGCGGTCACGGGGGTGAGCGCCGCGTTGTTCGTCTCTCCCGTGCGGATGCGCACCACGCGCTCGAGCGGCTGCACGAAGATCTTCCCGTCCCCCACCGCGCCCGTCCGCGCCGCGCTCACGATCGCCTCGATCGTGCGGTCGACGAACGGCTCGGAGCACGCCATCTCGATCTTCACCTTGTCGCGGAACTCGAGGACGATCGACGAGCCGCGGTAGTGCTCGATCACCTCCTGCTCGCCGCCGTGCCCGCTCACCCGGCTCACGGTGATCCCGGTGACCCCGGCGCGAAAGAGCGCCTCCTTCACGGCCGCGAGCCGCTCGGGCCGAATGATGCACGTGATCAGCTTCATGACGACGAATCTCCTCGGGGACCTCTCCCCACGCGGCGCGCGAGGGTGCCCCCCGCCGCACCGGCACGCCGGACGGCGGAGGGCAGCTCCCTCACACTCCCTCCAGAGTGGCGCCCCTGCCGCCCTCGACTACCGAGCGGCGGGGCAGGAGCAAACTACGGCGAGACACTCCTTGTGTCAACCAAAATGTGCAAAATTTGCACGATAACTAGCTCAGCCATGCAAAACGTCGCGTATATCTGCCTGATTGCGCCAGGAAAATTGCAAAATCAGCACGATTTCTATGACGCCCGCTGCACCGACGCGCGCGGCGCGGCGCCCCGGACCGACGTCGAGAGGCCCGCCAGGTACCGGTCGATCCCGGCCGCCGCGTCCCGCCCTTCCCGGATCGCCCACACGATCAGCGATGCCCCGCGCCGGGCATCGCCGGCCGCGAACACCCCCGGCACGTTCGTCATGTGGTTCCCGTCCACGGCGATCGCGCCGCGCGCGTCGAGCGCTACGCCGAGCTCGCTCACCACGCCCGTGCGCTCGGGGCCCGTGTACCCCATCGCCAGCAGCACCAGGTCCGCCTCCAGCTCCACCTCGCTCCCCGGGATCGGCGCGAACGCCGTGCGCCCGTCCGCGCCGACGCGCGCGTCCACGCGCGTCGCGCGCAGCCGCTCCACCCGCCCATTCCGTCCAAGGAATGCCACGGTCGACGTGCTCCACTCGCGCACACCCCCTTCCTCGTGCGCGTGCGAGCTGCGGAGCTGCACCGGCCAGAGCGGCCACGGGGTCGACGGCGCGCGCGACGCCGGCGGCTCGGGGAGCAGCTCGAGCTGCCGCACGCTCGCTGCTCGCTGCCGGTGCGCGGTGCCCAGGCAATCGGACCCGGTGTCGCCGCCACCGATGATCACCACGCGCTTCCCGCGCGCGGTGATCTCCTCCCCCTCGGGGATCGCGTCCCCCGCGATGCGCCGGTTCTGCTGCGCGAGGTAGTCGAGCGCGAAGTGGATCCCGCCGAGCGCACGCCCGGGCACGACAATGTCGCGCGCCACGCCGGCGCCGATGGCGAGACACACGGCATCGAACTCGGCCAGCAACGCCTCCGCCGCGATGTCGCGCCCGATCCGCGTGTTCGGCTCGAACACCACCCCTTCCGCGATCATCTGCTGCAGCCGGCGGTCGAGCACCGACTTCTCCATCTTGAAGTCGGGGATCCCGTAGCGGAGCAGCCCGCCGATGCGGTCCGCCTGCTCGTACACGACCACGCCGTGCCCCATCCGCCGAAGCTGCTGCGCCGCCGCGAGCCCCGCGGGCCCCGAGCCCACCACGGCCACGCGGCGCCCGGTCTCGCGCAGCGGCGGGAGCGGCGTCACCCACCCTTCCGCGAAGCCGCGATCCACGATCGCCTGCTCGATCGTGCGGATCGCCACCGGGCGCTCGATGAGCCCGAGCACGCACGCGCTCTCGCACGGCGCGGGGCAGAGCCGCCCGGTGAGCTCCGGGAAGTTGTTCGTCGCGTGCAGCACCGCGAGCGCGTCGCGCCACCGCCCGCGATGCACGAGGTCGTTCCACTCGGGGATCAGGTTCTGGACCGGGCACCCGGTGTCCCCCTGGCAGAACGGCACGCCGCAGTCCATGCACCGCGCTCCCTGCGCGCGCAGCACGTCATCCGCCAGCGGCTCGTAGAGCTCCTTCCAGTCCGCGATCCGCTCCGCCACCGGACGCCGCCGGGGATCGGCTCGCTTCAACGTCAAGAATCCTCTTGGGTCGCCCACGGCTCGTTGTTCTCCTCTCCTGACGGTGCTGGGCCGCGCGCTGCTCCAGCACGCGCTTGTACTCGGTCGGCATCACGCGCACGAAGGCGGGGAGCAGCTCCGCCCACCGGTCGAGCACGCGCCGCGCGCGCGTGCTCCCGGTGAGGCGCGCGTGCCGGACGATGAGCTGCTTCACGAGCGTGCGGTCCGCGCGGTCGGTGAGGGGCTCGAGCTCCACCAGGCTGGTGTTGCACCGCCGCGCGAGCTGGTTGGTCTCGTCGAGCACGAACGCGACGCCGCCGCTCATCCCGGCGGCGAAGTTCCGCCCGGTCTCACCGAGCACGACCACCACGCCGCCGGTCATGTACTCGCACCCGTGGTCCCCCACGCCTTCCACCACCGCGGTCGCGCCGCTGTTGCGCACGGCGAACCGCTCCCCGGCGATTCCGCGGATGAACACCTCGCCGCTCGTTGCGCCGTAGAGCGCGACGTTCCCCACGGCGATGGTCTCCTCGGCCACGAAGCGCGCGCCCCTGGGCGGATACACGATGATCCGCCCGCCGGAGAGCCCCTTGCCGAGGTAATCGTTCGCCTCCCCCTCGAGCTCGAGCGTCACGCCGCGCACCGCGAACGCGCCAAAGCTCTGCCCCGCCGAGCCGGTGAACGCGAAGTGAATCGTGTCCTCGGCCAGCCCGTGCTCCCCGCGCCGCCGCGCGATCTCGCCGGAGAGCATCGCGCCGACCGTGCGGTGTGTGTTCCGGATGGGGAGCGTCGCGCGCACGCGCTCCCCGCGCTCGATCGCCGGCGCGGCGAGGCGGAGCAGCTCGTGATCGAGCGCATCGTCCAGCGCGTGGTCCTGCGCCCGCACGCACCGCGTGGCGACGTTCGCGGGCACGGCGGGGCGGTAGAGGAGCGGCGAGAGGTCGAGCGTACGCGCCTTCCAGTGGTGCGACACGTCGCGCGGTACGAGGAAGTCCGCACGTCCGATCATCTCGTCCATCGTGCGCACGCCGAGGCGCGCCATGATCTCGCGCACCTCCTCGGCCACGAAGAAGAAGTAGTCGATCACGTGCTCCGGCTTCCCCTCGAACTTCGCGCGCAGCACCGGGTCCTGCGTCGCGATCCCCACGGGGCACGTGTTGAGGTGGCACTTCCGCATCATCACGCACCCCTCGGCGATCAGGGGTGCGGTGGAGAAGCCGAACTCCTCCGCGCCCAGGAGCGCCGCGATCACCACGTCGCGCCCCGTCTTGAGCTGGCCGTCCGTCTGCAGCCGCACGCGCCCGCGCAGGTCGTTGAGCACCAGCGTCTGGTGCGCCTCCGCCAGCCCCAGCTCCCACGGGATCCCCGCGTGCTTGATCGACGACAGCGGCGACGCCCCCGTCCCCCCGGAGTCGCCGGAGATGAG
>JADGGM010000084.1 GCA_019689955.1 Gemmatimonadaceae bacterium | reverse complement strand
GTGGTGGCGGTGGGCGTGTGGGGGTGGCGCGCGGCGCAGCCGCCGGCGATGCGCGAAGTGGCCACGCGCCCGGGCGAACGGCTCGAGATCGGACTCCCCGACGGCTCGCACGTGGTACTCGGCGCCGCGAGCCGCATCCGCTTCACGAGCGGGCGCTTCGCGCATGCGCGGACCATCGACCTCGATGGAGAGGCGTACTTCACCGTCGCGCACGACACCCAGCACCCGTTCGTCGTGCGCACGCACGGCGCGGCGGTGCAGGCGGTGGGGACCGCGTTCGACGTGCGGTCGTACGCCGAGGACTCCGTGGTGAACGTCGCCGTGTCGGAGGGGCGGGTCGTGCTGCGCCCCCGGAGCGGCGCGATCGGGACCGGGACGCTCCTGGGACGCGGCGATCTCGGGCAGATGGACGCGGACGGGCGCGCGAGCGTGCAGCACGACGCGAACATCGACCGGTACCTCGCGTGGGTCCGCGGCCGGCTGGTCTACGACATGGCCCCGGTGACGATGATCGTGCGCGACCTGGAGCGGTGGTACGACCTCACGATCACGATCGACGACCGCACGCGCACGGCGCTCGGCGTTACCATGACGATCGATCCCACCCAGCCCGCGCCACGCGCGCTCCAGCGTCTGGCCGAAGTGCTGAACCTCCACGTGGTGCAGCAGGGGCGGCACGTGGAGCTCACCACGGGCGCGCCCGCCGCGCCCTGATCTCTTCCACACCCCCCACTCGAGAGGAGTGATGTCGATGACGCGAGCGCTCCGACGCGCACGGGAGATGCTCATCTCCCGGCGCGCACCGGCACGATGGAGCATCGCCGGCGCAGTCGCCACCCTCAGCATCGCCGCCGCCGGGCACGCGCAGGCCGCGGCCCCCGGCGAGCGCGCGATCCACGCGCCCGCGCCGGCCAGCGCCGTCCAGGCGAGCGCGTCGCCGCTGGCGCGGCCGATCACGCTGGAGCTGGTGAAGGTTCCGCTCGCGGAGGCGCTGCGTGCGATCGACCAGCGCGCAAACCTCGGGCTCGCCTTCACGAGCCAGACGATCCCCGCGAAGCGGATCGTCTCGCTCTCGGCGCACGACATGCCCGCAGGAGAGGCGCTCAAGCGCGTGCTCGCGGGGACCGGGGTCGTGGTGCGAGAGACGCCGTCGGGGCAGATCATGCTGGTGAAAGCGGAGGCTCCGGAGCGGCGGTCGGCGATCGATGAGGACACCACGGGACACGCGGCGGTCCTCGTCCACGTCGTCGACACGGCAACGATGCAGCCGCTCAAGGGGGCGGTGGTCGGCGTGCGGGGGACGCGGCTCATGGCCACGACCACCGAGCAGGGGTACGCGCTGCTTCGCGACGTGCCCTCGGGGCTGCGCGTGGTCACCGTCCGCTTCCTCGGCTACGCGCCCGCGGACCGGGAGGTGGTCGTGCCCGATTCCGGATACCTCCGACTCCAGGTCCTGCTGCGGATGGGGATGACGCGGCTGCAGGACGTCGTCACCACCGCCACGGGGCCGCAGCGGCGCATGGACATCCCGAACGATGTGACGATGATCAACGCCGACTCGATCACCGCCACGCAGCCCATCGCAAGTGTCACCGACCTGCTCGAAGGGCGCGTGCCGGGGCTCGTGGTGCAGCACACGAGCGGGGCACCGGGGGACCCGAGCCGGCTCCGGCTGCGCGGGGCGAGCAGCGTGCTGCGGTCCAACGACCCGATCGTGGTCATCGATGGCGTGCGCATCTACGCCGCGCAGTCCGACTCCACGAGCGCCAATCTCGCCTCCAACGGGACCGGTGGATTCTTCGGCACCGCCAACCCGATCGCCGCGCCCTCGCCGCTCGACCAGATCGACCCGCAGAGCATCGAGACGATCGAGGTACTGAAAGGGCCGAGTGCCGCCACGCTCTACGGCCCCGACGCCGCGAACGGCGTGATCGTGATCACCACCAAGAAAGGGCGCGCCGGGCCGGCACAGTGGACCGTGAGCGCCTCGCACGGGCTGTCGTACATGCCCGGCAACTACCCCGAGGGGATCTACCGTTGGGGGGCGTCGTTGAAGACCAGCAAGGTGCAGCTCTGCACGCTCACGCAGTTCGACTGTCAGGCCGACAGCGTGGTGCGGTTCCAGGCGCTCAACGACCCGCGCTACAGTGTGCTGGACCAGGGCGCGGACACGAAGGTCTCGCTGGGCGTCTCGGGGGGGACCGACGCGCTCACGTACGCGCTCACGGGGAGCTACGCCGACCAGACGGGGATCCTCAAGCTGCCGGACATCGAAGCAGCGCGCTTTCGCGCGGAGCACGGCGGCGCCTCGCCCCCCGACTGGATGCAGCGCCCGCAGCAGCTCACGCGCTGGAGCGGCACGAGCCGGCTCACCGCGCGGATCAACGATCACACCAACGCCTCGCTCTCCACGACCCTCACCCGTGAGACCCAGCAGCGCTCGAGCCTCGAGCGGCAGCTGGCCACGCTCATGGCCACCTACATCGATCCGGTGTCCGGAACGATCTGGCGCGGGAGCGCTACGACGTTCAGCCCGGACGACGCGCTCCTGCCGGATTTCTATCAGCGGGCCACCGACGACGCGACCAACTTTACCAACGCCGCGAACATCACCTGGCGCCCGAAATCCTGGCTCACCACGAGCGCCGATGCCGGGATCAACGTCATCAGCCGGAGCGACGAGGTGCTCCTCCCGCGCGGCCTGAGCCGCAGCATCGCGGACAGCGCGGGAAGGCTGAACATCGGCCACGGCAGCTCGGTCGTGAGCACGGTGAACGCGCGGGCCACGGCAACGGCGCCGCTCCCCCTGGGCTTCCGCCTCCAGTTCGCCACCGGGGCCAACTACACGAAGACGACGCTGTCGTCGATCATGAACGGGGCCTCGGGGCTGCGCGATGGCACGAGCTCGATCAACGGCGCCGGCGAGATTACGACCGCTTCGCAGACCGGGAGCGATGTGACGAGCTTCGGGTGGTACGTGGAGCCCTCGTTCACGCACAAGCGGTTCACCATCTCCACCGGGCTCCGGCTCGACGGGAGCTCGACGTTCGGCACGAACGTCAAGCTCCCTGCCTTCCCCAAGCTCGGCGGCTCGTGGCTCATCTCCGAGGAGCCGTTCTTCCCGCTCAAGAACGTGTTCGACGTGCTGCGCATCCGGGCGGCGTACGGGCGAGCGGGGGTGTGGCCGGGCGAAGCGGACCGGCTCCGGCTCTACACCACGTCCCGTGTCTGGCTCGACGACGGCTTCGTGGAGATGGACACGCTCCTGTCGCTGGGCAACAGCGCGCTCCGCCCCGAACGCTCGACGGAGATCGAAGGGGGCTTCGATGCGGACATGTTCGGCGATCGGCTCTCCGTGAGCGTCACGGGCTACCGGAAGATGCGCTACGACGCGCTCATGTCGGTCCCCGTCGCGCCCTCGGTGTACGGACGGGGGATCGAGGTCTACCGGAACATCGGGGAGATCCGGAACACGGGGCTGGAGCTCAGCGTGTCGGCGCAGCTCGTCCGCTCGGCGCCGGTGACGTGGAGCACGACGGTCAACCTGAGCCGCAACCACAACATGGTGACGAAGCTCGGCCAGGGGGTGCAGCCCTTCGGGCCGAATGACGCGCGCGTGGTGGCCGGCTACCCGCTCTTCGGCCGGTGGGCGAAGCCGATCCTCGGCTACTCCGACGTGAACGGCAACGGCGTCATCGAGGCCTCGGAGGTGCTCCTCGGCGACACGGCGCTGTACATGGGGGCGAGCGAGCCGAACTACGAGGCGAGCCTCTCCACGTCGCTCTCCCTCTTCCGCGGCGCGGTGACGGTGGGCGCGAACTTCACGTACCAGGATGGCCTGACCCAGGAGAACAACGCGCTCTTCGATCGCGCGAGCAACGTGATCTTCTCGCCCGGGCTGAGCGATCCGTCGTCGTCGTTCGCCGAGCAGGCGGCGGTGGCGGTCATGCAGCAGACCGACTACGGCCTCCTGCAGACGGTGAACACGCTCCGGCTCAACAGCCTGTCGGTGGCGTTCAATGCGTCGCCGCGGCTGGCCCGGCGCTTCGGAACCAAGGCGCTGTCGGTCGCGCTGCAGGGGACGAACGTAGGGCTCTGGACCAATTACGCCGGGAAGGACCCGAACGTGAACGCGGCCGCGACGGGCAACAAGGTGTTCGACACCGGCGTGCTGCCGATGCCGCGCGCCTGGATGCTGGCCGTCCGCGCCACCTATTGAGCGAGAGCGCCTCCATGTCCATGACTTCGATCTCGCCCGCTGTGCGCCACCTCCACCACCTGCGCCGCGCCAGGCGCGCGCTCGGGCTGGCGCTCCTGCTCGTCGCGGCGGCCGGCGGTGTCACGGGGTGCTCCCCCGACAAGCTGCTCGGCGACAACTCCCTCCCGCCCGACGTCCCCGACCCATCACAGACCCAGACGCCGGCCGGCGCGATCGCCGCGTACCGCGGCGCGCTCATCCGGCTCCGCACCGCGTTCGGCGGCGACGACCAGTCATTCATCCCGATCACCGGGCTGCTCACCGACGAGCTGCGCGCGCGCGACGCCGGACAGGTCATCTCTCCCTTCGGCCAGGACCCGCTCCGCATCGACAGCCGGTTCCTCCCCGAAGACCCGCCCGGCGATGCGTCCACGACGCCGAGCCAGATCCGGGTCGTGTACGGACTGCTCCAGGGCGTGCGCGGCCAGGCGCGCCAGGCGCGGGGCGCGATCCGCGCGTACGCGCCCGACAGCTCCCCGGCGCTCGCCGGTCACCTCTTCGCCGTGGAAGGCTACGCCGAAATCTTCCTTGCGGACCTCTTCTGCTCCGGCGTGCCCCTCAGCACCATCGACTTCGACGGCGACTACACCTATCAGCCCGGGGCGTCGACCGACGAGGTGTACCAGCACGCGGTGACGCTCTTCGACTCGGCGCTCGCACTCGCCGCGGACAGCGAGCGGGTCATGAACCTGGCGCGCGTGGGGAAGGGGCGCGCGTTGCTCGCGCTCGGCGACTATACGGGCGCGGCGCAGGCCGTGGCCGACGTCCCGGACGACTTCCGATACGAGCTCCACTTCAACCTCTCGGCGACCCCGGGCAACGACGCGTTCGAGAACCGAAGCTTCGTGTACCCGGACCTCGGACCGGGCGCCATCGGCCTGCGGCTGACGATGGTGGACACCGAGGGGGTGAACGGCCTCGACTTCCTCTCGAGTCGCGACCCGCGCTCGCTCGGCGTGATCAAGGACACGACGCAGTACAACATCGTCGTCATCTATCCGCAGAAGTACGCCGAGGACGGCAGCACGCCGATCACGCTCGCCGACGGCATCGAGGCGCGCCTCATCGATGCCGAAGCCGCGCTGCACGGCGCCGGTGGCGACTGGCTCGCGATCCTCAACGCGCTGCGCACCGACGGCACGTTCGACACGCAGCCCGACCCGGTCGACACCACGAAGGCGGACACGCTCTGGCACGCCGGCTCGGGCGGCGTCGCCGGCCTCGCGCCGCTCCAGGACCCCGGCACGCCGGATGGACGCGTGGACCTCGTGTTCCGCGAGCGCGCGTTCTGGCTCTTCCTTACCGGGCACCGGCAAGGAGACCTGCGGCGGCTCATCCGCAACTACGGGCGCGACCCGGAGAGCGTCTATCCCACCGGCTCGTATCCGGGCGGATACAGCGCGTACGGCACCGACGTCACCGCGCCGATCCCGGGCGAGGAGCGGATCGCCAACCCGCTGTTCACCGGCTGCCGCAGCCGGGGAGCGTGAGCCAATGACCCTTCACCTTCCAGCCTCCATGCATGGTCCGTGCTCCGGCCCGCGCGGCGCGTGGCGGTACGTGCTGACCGCGCTGACGCTCGTCACCGCCGGGTGCGCGAGCGATGCCGTCGTCGCGCCGCCACCCAAGACCGATGTCAGTCAGCTCTACTGGGCGCTGACGCTCGACCACCACGCGGTGACGCTGTCCACGGTCGCGCCCTACGACACGATCCGGCTCACCGCCACGCCGCGCACGGTGAACGGCGATGTGCTGGCCGATCTCCCGGCGCCGACCTACACGTCGCTCGACCTCGACCGGGCGCATGTGGATCCCGATGGGCTCGTGCACGTGGTGAAGACGGGGACCAAGATCCCCGTGGTCGCCACCCTGGTGGTCGGCAACGTCCGGCACGCCGACACGGCGTTCATCAACGTGACGAGCATGGCCTCGCCAACGCTGCCCGTCTCGCTCTCGATCGACCCCAAGGACCGGAATCCGCTGGACAGCGCGAAGATCGCCGAGGGCACCGCGAAAACGCTCTCGGCCCTCATCAAGAACGCCAGCGGCACGACGATCAACGGGCTGGCCGTCTACTATGTGTCGCTGGATCCGACGGTGGCGAAGATCGACCGGAGCACCGGGCGCCTCGAGCCGGTCCACCCCGGACACGTCACGCTCATCGCATCGGCCACAGCGTACGGGGTCACCGTCGCCGACACGCTGGTCTTCAAGATCGGGTACGCTCTCTTCGTCAACCCGAACTTCGATCCGGCGGTGAACAACTTCGTGCCCAGCCGCATCATCATCGGTGCCGGAGGGAACGTCGTGTTCTTCAACGGGACGGGCACCGCGGTCGACGTCACGTTCGACGACCCATCGGCCGCGCTGCAGGACACCCGATTCTGCCCGATCGCGCCGATCGTCTGCGGGACCGGGAACATCGACGCGTTCTCGGCGCAGCAGGACCGGGACAACGGCGTGATCACGCTCCCCGGCGCGCGCGGGCGCAGCTTCGCGGTCCCGGGCACGTACCCCTTCCACAGCACGATCTTCGGCACCACGGGCGAGATCGTGGTGATGGATGAGAGCACGCTGTGATCGGCGCATCATGACGTTCACTCGGCGTACGTTCCTCAAGACGGGGATCGCCGCAGCCGCGGCCACGGCGCTCCCCACCCCGCTCCTCGCGCAGCTCGGCGCCGCGCCGGAGCCCGTCCCCCCGATCGATGACCCGCGGCTCCAGGCGCTCGCAGCGCGCGCGCTCGATGCGGCCACGAGCGCGGGCGCGACCTATGCCGACGTGCGGCTCACCCACACCCGCACGCGCCGCTTCTTCCCGCTCTTCACGCACGACGAGGAGAGCATGGAGGTGGGCGTGCGCGCACTCGTGGACGGGTACTGGGGGTTCGCGTCGGGGCCAGTGTGGTCGCCGGACGAGATGGCGCGCCTCGGCCGCGAGGCCGCGCACGAGGCCAGGACCAACGCACTCGGCGGGCCGCGCGTGGTGGAGCTCGCGCCGGCGCCGGTGGTCCGGAACGCGCACTGGGACATGCCGGTCGTGCAGGACCCGTTCGCGCTCTCTCCCTTCGAGTGCCAGGATTTCCTCGCCAGCCTGGAGCGATACCTCCACCGCCACCCGGGCGCCGGCGTCCAGGTCAACGCCGCGGCGGCGACGCTCCAGGCGAAAGCGTTCGCGTCGACGCTCGGGAGCTGGTGCACGCAGCGGTGCTACCGCACCGAGGGGGCCTTCGTCGCCGCGGTGCAGTCGGCGCAATCGCACCGGGAGGGCGGGTTCTCGCTGGACTGCCTCTCGGCCGCGGGCATGGGGTGGGAGCTATATACCGCCGAGCACATACCGCGCGTGCGCGAGCACTCGCTGTACGACGAGATCGATCGGCACCTCGAGGTGGCCGAGGAGGAGCTCCGGCTCCCGGTGAAGCCCGTGGACGTGGGGCGCTACGACGCGGTGCTCGACGCAGTGAGCATGGCGCGCCTGGTCGATGAGACGCTGGGCCGCGCGACGGAGCTCGACCGCGCGCTGGGCTACGAGGCCAACGCGGGCGGCACGAGCTACATCACCGACCCGCTCGCAATGATCGGCAGCTACCAGGCCGGCGCGCTGCGGCTCACGCTCACCGCCGACCGCTCCGAGCCCGGGGGTGCGGCCACGGTGAAGTGGGACGACGAAGGGGTCGCGCCGGACACGTTCCAGATCGTGACGGACGGAGTGCTCACCGACTTCCAGACCACGCGCGAGAGCGCCGGGTGGATGAAGGACTACTACACGAAGCACGGCATTCCCGTCCGCTCGCACGGGTGCGCGGCGGCACCGTCGGCGGTGTACGCGCCGCTGCAGCACAATCCGAACCTGACGCTCGCCCCGGGGCACGAGGCGCAGGACTTCGACGCGCTCGTGAAGGGGATGAGCAGAGGGATCGCGATCAAGGGAGCAGGACTGGACATGGACTTTCAGCATTCGAGCGGACTCGGCACGGGGGGCGTGTACGAGGTCAGGAACGGGAAGCGGGTCGCGCAGATCGCTTCGGCGGGCTTCCTCTTCCGCGCCACCGAGTTGTGGAAGGCGCTGCAGGCCGTGGGCGGCGAGGCGAGCCTCCGGCGGTACGGGATGGCAGCGGCGAAGGGGGAGCCGGCGCAGCGCTGCTACCATAGCGTGACCGCCGCTCCCGCGATCGTGAAGGAGCTCACGCTCATCGATCCGCAGAGGAAGGCATGAGGACGCGCCGCGATCGGTTGGTGCGCCTCGTGGACAGCGAGCGCATTCTCTCGAAGGACGAGTGCGACGCCATCGCCCAGCGCGTGTTCCGCTTTGCACGCGGCCATGGCGAGACGCGGGTGCGGATCCTGAGCTGGTGGAACGGGGAGCTGCGCTGGGCACGAAACCGCGCGAGCCTCGCCAGCGACCGGCGCGACATCCGTCTCACCATCTTCCGTGACGTCGGGCTCGGGCGCGGGAACGTGAGCACGAACCAGCTCGATGACGCCTCGCTCGAGGCCGCGGTGCGCGCCGCGGAGCGGGGTGCGCAGCTCTCCCCGATGCAGCGTCGCCCTCCACCCATGGAGC
>JADGGM010000083.1 GCA_019689955.1 Gemmatimonadaceae bacterium | reverse complement strand
AGCTCTCGCTCTCCAACGTCGCCGTCGAGCTCGGCGCGACGCCGCTCTTCTCCGACGTCACCTTCACCGTCACGGCGGGGGAGCGGTGGGGGATCATCGGGCGCAACGGGACGGGGAAGACGACGCTCTTCTCGCTGATCACCGGGGAGCGTGCGCCGACGCGCGGGACCGTGGCGCGGCAGCCCGGGCTCCGTCTGTCGCTCCTGGAGCAGCACCGCGACTTCGCCGGGGCGACGACGGTGTGGGAGGCAGCGGCCGGGCCGTTCGCGGAGCTTCTGGCCCTGGAGCAGTCGCTGGCGGAGCAGGCGAACGCGCTGGGAGAGCGGGCGACGGAGCGCGATCTGGACCGGTACGCGCGCGACCTCGAGCGGTTCGAGCGCGAGGGCGGGTACACCTTCGCGTCGCGCGTCGATGCGGTGCTGCACGGGCTCGGCTTCGATCCGGTGGCCGCGCGCACGCAGCCGCTGGCGCAGTTGAGCGGCGGGGAGCGCGGGCGGATCGGTCTGGCGCGGCAGCTCGTTGCCCCGGCCGACGTGCTCCTGCTCGACGAGCCGACGAATCACCTCGACCTCGAGACGACGGCGTGGCTCGAGCAGTACCTGCGCGAGGTGACGGCGACGGTGCTCCTCATCAGCCACGACCGCGCCTTCCTGGACGCGGTGGTGGACCACGTGCTGCACTTCGAGGGGGGCACGGCAACGCCGTACGTCGGGGGGTACGCGGCGTTCGTGCGGCAGCACACGGAGCGCCAGCTCACGCAGCGGCGCGCCTTCGAGCAGCAGCAGCGCACGATCGCGAAGGAAGAGGAGTACATCCGCCGCAACATCGCGGGGCAGAACAGCAAGCAAGCGAAGGGGCGGCGGAAGCGCCTGGAGCGCTTGCCGCGTTTGAGCGCTCCGCCGAGCGAGGACGGGGCGATGGCGCTGCGTCTGGAGGCGGCGGAGCGCGGCGGGGACCAGGTCGTCGTGGCGGAGCACGTGCGGTTGGCGGTGGACGGGCGCGTGCTGATCGATGACTTTACCGCGACGCTTCGTCGCGGCGACGTGCTCGGCTTCATCGGGCCGAACGGCGCGGGGAAGTCGACGTTTCTCCGGGCGCTCATGGGGGAGCGCCCGGTCGATGGCGGCTCGCTGCGGTTGGGCGGGTCGGTGACCGCGGCGTACTACCGGCAGGACCTCACGCAGGTACCGGCGGGGCGTGCGCTGTACGACATCATCGCCGACTTGCGGCCGATGTGGGGGCGCGGGGCGATACTCGGCCACCTCGCGCGGTTCGGGTTCACGGGGGACGCGGTGCAGCGGACCACGGAGACGCTCTCGGGCGGGGAGCGGGCGCGTGTGGCGCTCGCGATGATGATGCTTTCGCGGGCGAACCTCCTCATCCTCGACGAGCCGACGAACCACCTCGACGTCGAATCGATCGAGGCGCTCGAGGATGCGGTGGAGCGCTACGAGGGGACGGTGATCCTGGTGAGCCACGACCGGGCGTTCCTCCGCGCTCTGGCGACGCGGGTGTGGGTGCTGCACGAGCGACGGGTGCTCGACTTCGACGGGAGCTTCGCCGAGTGGGAGGTGGTGAGCGCGGAGCGCGCGCACGCGGCGGCGGTGGCGGCGCGGGAAGAGGAAGAGCTGCGGCGCGTGCGGGAGCGGCAGAAGACGCGGCGCGCGCAGTCCGAGCGCCAGGAGAGCGATGCCGCGCGCCGCGCGGCGCGCCGAGAGCTGGAGGCGGCCGAGGCGGAGGTGACGCGGATCGAGGCGCGGGTCGCTGAGCTGACGGCGCTCCTCGAGGACCCGTCGCTCTACGCGACGCCCGAGGGTGGCAAGCGGGCGGCGGCGCTCGGCGCGGAGCTGGACGCGGTGAAGCAGGAGCTGGAGCGCGCCTTCGCGCGCTGGGAGGCGCTGGCCGCGGAGGTCTGAGCGAGGGCGAGGGCGCGATCAGAACTCGCCGACGAACTTGATCTCCGGCTCGAGGTGCTGGCCGAACTTCTCTTCCACGGCCCGCTGCGCGATGGCGATCAGCTCGCGGACGTCGCGGGCGGTCGCGTGGCCGAGGTTGACCATGATGTTGGCGTGGATGTGCGAGATCTGCGCGTCGCCGTGGCGGAACCCCTTGAGGCCGCACTGGTCCACGAGGCGTCCGGCGCCGACCCCCTCGATCTTCTTGAAGATCGAGCCCGCGCTCGGGTGCCAGTCGAGCCACGGGTGGCGCGCGCCGCGCCAGCTCAGGTTCTCCTGCATGATCCGGTGCATGACGGCCGGGTCGCCGCGCTCGAGGCGGAAGGTGACGGCGAGGACGATGTCATCCCGGTGATGGAAGACGCTGTCGTCGTAGCCAAAGGCGACGTAGTCCTTCCCCACCGTCGTGCGCTCCCCTTCCTGGGTGAGGATGTCGCACGAGTCGAAGACTTCGGCGATGAACATCGTGCGTTCGCGCTCGGGGGCCGGGGAGAGGAAGTGCAGGTTCTGCCAGACCGCGCCCCCCACCGTGCTGGGGATCCCGACGTAGTGCTCGAGCCCCGACCAGCCGCGGTGGACCGCGTCCATGATGAGGTCGCGCATCACCGTTCCGCTCTCGGCCCAGAGGCGGCCGTCGTCGGACCAGCGCGTGCGGCGCGCGGCGTTGCGGATCACGAGCCCGCGAAAGCCCTTGTCGCCGACGAGGATGTTCGCGCCGAGGCCGAGGACGAAGTACGGGATGCCGAAGTGGCGCGCCGCGCGGACCGCCGCGGCGAGATCGTCGGCTGATGTGGCCTCGTAAAAGAGGTCGGCCGGGCCGCCGATCTTGAACGTCGTGTACGGTGCGAGCGGCACCCCTTCGCGCAGCCGGTCCGGGGCGAGCTGCTCGGCGAGGCAGGCCGCGCGTGGGTCACGGAAGGTCGTCGTCATTGCGGGGATGGCGCGGTCGCCGGGGATGAGGAGGGTGGAGCAGCGGGAGCGGCGCGGCGTGCGAGCACGTGCTGGACATCGGCGAGCGATCCACCCACCGCGTGCAGCGCGACGAGGGCGTGGTAGACGAGGTCCGCCACCTCTTCCGTCGCGCGCTCGCGATCGCCGTCGGCGCACGCGGCGATGAGCTCGCCCGCCTCCTCGCCGATCTTCTTGAGGCGGAGATTGCGATCCTGGAAGAGGCGCACCGTGTAGCTCGGGCGCCCCGTGTCGGACGCAGTGGGGGCGCCGCTCCGGAGGCGTGCCATGCGACTGGCGATCGTCGCGTCGAGCGCGAGGAGCGCGTCGCCGGTATCGGAGCCGGCGAAGCAGGAGCGGGCGCCCGTGTGGCACGCCGGGCCGGCGGGGATCACGCGCGCGAGGAGCGCGTCGCCATCGCAGTCGCGGGCCAGGGAGACGACGCGCTGCGTGTTGCCGCTCGTGGCGCCCTTGTGCCAGGGGCCGCGTGTGCGGGAGTAGTAGTGCATCTCCCCCGTGGCGATCGTCCGCTCGACGGCCTCGCGATCCGCGTGCGCGACCATGAGGACCATCCCCGTGGTCGCGTCCTGCGCGACGACGGTGATGAGGCCGTTCCCCTTGGCGAAATCGAGCTCCGACAGATCAAGCATGTGCATTCTCCGCGCGGCGCGCCGGGGACACCCGGAGCGCGTCGCGCACCGTGGACGCGAGCGCCCGGTTCGTGGCGATCGCGCTGCCGCCGAACGGTGTCCGGGCGCCGGACCAATCCGTCAGCACGCCCCCGGCTTCCTCGATGATCGGCATGAACGGGGCGATGTCCCAGAGATTCAAGATGCCATCGGCCATGACCTCGGCGCGGCCGGTGGCGACGAGCAGATAGCCGTAGCAGTCGCCCCACGAGCGGCTGACGAGCGCGCGGGCGGCGAGATCGCGCCAGGCGCGGCGCTGCTCCGCGTCGTGCGGGAAGCGCTCGTCGGTCGTGAGCACCGTCGCTTGGGCGATGGACGAGACGGGGGACACCGAGCAACGGGAATCGTTCCACCACGCGCCACACCCGGGCGCGGCGGCGACCATCTCCCCCACGGCTGGAAAATACGCCGCCCCGGCGGCCACCGCGTCGCCGTCGAGGACGGCGACAAGCGTTCCCCAGAGGGGGACGCCGCGGATGAAGGTCTTGGTGCCGTCGATCGGGTCGATCACCCAGCGGCGGCGGGCATCGTGGCGCGCGGCGCCGAGCTCCTCGCCGAGGACTCCGTCGCTCGGGAAGCGGGCGGCGATCCACTCGCGGGCAGCGTGCTCGGCGCTCCGGTCGGCGATCGTGACCGGGGAACCATCGGCCTTGGCCTCGACCGCGAGCGACGTGCGGAAGTGGCGCAGCGCGATGTCGCCGGCCAGGCGGGCGACGTCGCGAACGGCTTCCAGCAGCGTTGGCGTCGACTCGGTCATGCCGTTTTCCTCACCGGGATGCCGTCGTCAGCGAGGAGCGCCTTGATGTCGCGCACCGTGGTCTCGCCATCGTGGAGGATGCCGGCCACGAGCGCCGCGTCCGCGCCGCCGTGGCGCAGCACGTCGCGCACGTGGGTCGCGCTCCCCGCGCCTCCCGACGCGACGACGGGGACCGACACGGCGGCGGCCACGGCGCTCGTGAGCTCGAGGTCGTATCCCGTGCGCGCGCCGTCGCGATCGATGCTGGTGAGCAGGATCTCGCCGGCGCCGCGGCGCACGCATTCCCGGGCCCACGCCACGGCATCGAGGTCGGTGCGATCACGTCCGCCGCGCGTGTACACGCGCCAGCGCGCGCCGTCGCGCTTCGCGTCGATGCTGGCCACGACGCACTGCGCGCCGAAGCGGTCCGCCGCCTCGTTCAGCACCTCCGGCCGCTCGACGGCGGCGGTGTTGAGGCTCACCTTGTCGGCCCCCGCGCGCAGCGCGCGCGCGACGTCGTCGGCCGTGCGGATGCCGCCGCCGATGGTGAGGGGGACGAAGAGGCGTTCCGCGGTCCGGCGCGCGACGTCGAGGAGGGTGGCGCGCTCCTCGGCGCTGGCGGAGATGTCGAGGAAGACCACCTCGTCGGCCCCTTCCGCCTCGTAGCGCGTCGCGAGCGCGACCGGGTCGCCGACGTCGCGCAGCGACTCGAACTGCACGCCTTTCACGACGCGCCCTCCCTTCACGTCGAGGCAGACGATCAGCCGCCGGGTGAGCATCACGTCACCTCCAGCGCGACGGAGCCCTTGGTGCTGAACACGGCGTCTCCCTCGCGGAGCGCGTCGCGGAGCGCGAGGCCGAGCGCTTTGAAGGCCGCTTCCACGATGTGGTGCCGGTCGCGCCCGCGGAGCACGCGCACGTGCACCGTCGCGCGCGCGTTGTCGCTGAACGAGCGCATCCAGTGGTCGTAGAGCGTGCTCGGAAGCGGGCCGCGATAGTACGGGCGTCCGCCGAGGTCGAGCGCGACGTGGACGAGCGCATCGTCCATGGGGATGGTGCGCTCGCCGAAGCGCGCCGCGCGCTCGGGGACCACGTGCGCGAGCGCCGCGCCCACGGCGATGGCGACGTCCTCGATCAGGTGGTGCCGGAGATCGCCCTGGGCGTTCACGCGCAGGGCGAGGCCGGCGTAGCGCGCGAGCGTGGCCAGCATGTGGTCGAGAAAAGGTTCTCCCGTCTCGACGACCGCGGCGCCGGCGCCCGGCTCCAGCTCCACGCGAATGCGCGTCTCGCGCGTTTCCCGCACGACGATGCTCATCGATCACTCTCCCAGGTCATTCCGTGAACTCCTCGACGACGAGGCGCGCATCGAGCGCGTTGGTGTAGAGCGCCATCCCGACGACGGCCGCCGAGACCCCGCACTCGGCGAGGTCGCGGAGGTCGGCCATCGTGGCGATCCCGCCGGAGGCGATCACGGGGTGCTCCGAGGCCTCGGCGACGTCCTCCATGAGAAAGCGGTCCGTCCCTGCGAGGCGCCCCTCGCGGTCGACCGCCGTCACGAGCACGCCGGCGAGCGGGAGCTCGTTCAGGTCCTCGATCACGCTCAGCACGTTGCGCGCGAGCGTGCGCGACCACCCGTGCGTCACCACGTGGCGTTGGCGGACGTCGGCGGCGACGATGATCTGCCCGGGGAAGGCCGCCGCGGCGTCGGCGAGCCAGTGCGGCTCCTCGATCGCGCGAGTCCCGACGACGACCCACGACGCCCCTTCGCTCGTGAGCCGCTCGATCTGCTCGGTGGTGCGAATGCCGCCGCCGACCTGCACGTCGGCATCGACGTCCCGGAGGATCTCCTGCACGACGGCGCCGTTGTCGCCGCGCCGCGTGGCGGCGTCGAGGTCGACCACGTGCAGCCGCGCAAAGCCGAGCCCCGTCCACTGCTGGGCGACCTCGACCGGGTCGTCGAGGCGTACGCGCTCCTCGTCGTACGAGCCGCCCACGAGTTGGACGCACTTCCCGTCGCGCAGGTCCACTGCGGGGATGACGATCACGATCTGGCCTCCTCGAGGAATGCCCGGGCGAACGCGACGCCGCGCTGGGAGCTCTTCTCCGGGTGGAACTGCACGCCGACGACCTTCCCCGCCCGCACCATGGCGGGGAAGCGCTCGTGCTCGTGCGTGCTCCAGGCGCGGACCACGCCGAGATCGTTCGGCCGGCAGACGTAGCCGTTTGCATAATACGCGACGTCGAGGGCCGACGCAGCGAGGAGCGGATCGCACCGGTCTTCGAGCGTGTTCCACCCGATCTGCGGCACGCGCTCCCCGGCGAGCCGTCGCACCGTGCCGGGGATGACGCCGAGCCCGGCGCCGCTCCCTTCGTCGCTCCCGTCGAAGAGGAGCTGCATGCCGAGGCAGATCCCGAGGCACGGGAGCCCCGCGGCGAGCGCTTCGCGCATGGCGCTCCGCCCCGGGGCGAGTCGCGCCGCGGCCGCGCCGAACGCGCCGACGCCCGGGAGCACGAGCACGTCGGTGTCCGTCGCGCGCACCGGGTCGGGCTCCACCGCGATCTCCACGCCCGGCATGGAGAGCGCCTTGACGAGCGAGTGCAGGTTGCCGGCGCCGTAGTCGAAGACGGTCACGCGCATCGGCGGGCGTCCTCCAACGCGCGCAGCGCGCGCTCCAGGAGCGGCCACGGCCCGACCGTGATGCGGAGCGCATCGCCGATCGCCGGGAGCGCCTCGAACGGGCGCACGGCGACGCCGGCCTCGCGCATGCGGCGGGCGACGGCGCCGGCGTTGGGCACCGGCACGAGCACGAAGTTCGCCGCCGAGGGGAGCGGCGCGAGCCCGGCCGCGATCAATGCGTCGCGGAGGCGATCGCGGTTCGTCCGCGCCTCGGCGATGCGGGCGCGAACCCAGTCCATGTCCTCGCGCAGCGCGGCCGTCGCGGCGCGCTCGGCGATCGCGTTCACCTTGTACGGGCCGCGCGACTTCTCGACCTCCGCCACGAGATCGCGATGCCCCGTCGCGTACCCGATGCGGAGCCCCGCCAGCCCGAACGCCTTGGAGAGCGTGCGCGTCACGAGGAGGTTGCCGCACGACGGTGCGGCCGCGAGAAACCCGTCGCCCATGAACTCCGCGTACGCCTCGTCGAGAATCACGACCCCCGGCGCGCGCTCGATCACGCGCTCGATCGCCGCGCGCGAGGCGAGCGTGCCGGTGGGATTGTTCGGCGCGCACAGGTAGATGATCCGCGCGCCCGTGGCGATGAACGCGTCCGCGTCGAAGTCGTACGACGCGGTGAGCGGCACGCCGACGGCCTCGAGCCCGTTCATCCGCGCGAAGATGGGGACCATCGCGAACGATGGATTGGGGTGCGCGACGCGCTCCCCGGGCTCGGCGAAGGCGCGCAGCGCGGAGTCGAGCACGTCGTCGGAGCCGCAGCCGGTGACGATCTCGGCGCGGTCCACCCCCGCGTACGCGGCGAGCGCGCCCTTGAGGTCGGCCGCGTAGAGCGCGGGGTAGCGCGTGAGCGTCGCGCTCGCCGCCTCGTGTACCGCGCGGGCCGCAGCGGGGGGAACGCCCCAGAGGTTCGTGTTGTCGCTCAGGTCGATCGCGCACGGCGTGCGGTCGACGGCGTAGAGGGCGATGTCCCGGTAGCTCGCGCGCGCGAGCTCGAGGGCTGAGCGGGTGGTCATCGGGCGCCCTCCGTGGCCCAGGCGCGCGCCGCGGCGGCGTGCGCCGGGAGCCCCTCGGCGTCGGCGAAGATCCCCACGTCGGGCGCAAGGCGCGCGGCGGCCGCGGGGGTGACGCGTTGATAGGTGGTCCAGCGCATGAAGTCGAGTGTGGAGAGACCGGAATACGCGCGCGCCGCCCCGCCGGTGGGGAGCACGTGGTTGGCGCCGGTCATGTAATCGCCGAACGCGACCGAGCTCGTCTCGCCAAGGAAGACCGTGCCGGCGTTGCGCACCACGCGCAGCGCCGCCTCGGGATCGCGCACGGCGAGCAGGAGGTGCTCCGGCGCGTAGCGGTTCGCCACCACGATCGCCTCGTCGAGCGTCTCGCAGGTGATGAGCGCTCCGCGGCTCGCCAGCGCCTCGCGGATGATCGCGCCCCGCGGCTGCCCCGCGAGCGCGCGGTCCACGGCGCGCTCGACGCTCGCCGCCGCGGCGGGCGCGACGAGCACGACGACGACCGCGGCGCGCGGGTCGTGCTCGGCCTGCGCCATGACCTCGCGCGCCCCCGCGTCCGGCGTCGCGGTCTCGTCCGCGACGACGAGCAGCTCGCTCGGTCCCGCGGGGGAGTCGATCCCGACCACGCCCGCCACCTGCGCCTTCGCTTCCGCCACGTACGCGTTCCCCGGCCCGACGATGCGGCTCACCGGCGGGATCGTCGCGGTCCCGTACGCCATCGCCGCGATCGCGCCGGCGCCGCCCACGGCGTACACGTGATCCACCCCCGCGAGCGCTGCCGCGGCAAGCACGACCGGCGAGGGGAGCCCGTTCGCGCCGGGGGGGGAGCACACGATCACGCGCTCGACCCCGGCCAC
>JADGGM010000082.1 GCA_019689955.1 Gemmatimonadaceae bacterium | reverse complement strand
CCTCTACGGCGAGCACCACACCTTCGAGGCCGGCCCCGGCCCCGCGGGCGGGTTCGTGGTGCGCATGACCATCCCGTACCGGCTGGCCGAGGCCGGCCTCGATTCACCCGTGCTGGAGGGGGTCGCGTGAGCCGTCCCATCCGCGTGCTGATCGTCGACGACGAGCCGCTGGCGCGCGGCCACCTGCGCCAGCTCCTGGGTGATGACGCGGACGTGACGGTGATCGGCGAGGCCGGCAACGGCCGCGACGCGGTCGCCGCGATCCGGGAGCACGCCCCCGATCTCGTCCTCCTCGACATCCAGATGCCGGAGCTCGACGGCTTCGGCGTGGTGCGCGAGATCGGCGTGGAGCAGATGCCCCCCGTCATCTTCGTCACCGCGTACGACGAGTTCGCGCTGCAGGCGTTCGAGGTGTACGCGATGGCGTACCTGCTCAAGCCCGTGGACCGCGGGCGGTTCGCCGAGGCGCTGCACCGCGTGAAGAGCCACATCCGCCGGGGCGCCCCGGCCGACGACCTTGCGACGCGCCTCGCCGCGCTCCTCGAAGCGGCGAGCGTGCGCGAGACGCAGCTCGAACGGCTCGCGATCAAGGTCGACGGACGCATCCTGTTCGTGCGCACGGACGACATCGACTGGGTGGAGGCGGTGGACAACCACGTGCGGCTGCACGTGGGGACGCGCCACCATCTGGTGCGCGGCACGCTGACCGCGCTCGAGCGGCGGCTCCCGGCGTCCAAGTTCCTGCGCACGCACCGGTCCATGATCGTGAACGTGCAGCGGATCGCCGAGATCCAGCCGTGGTTCGGCGGGGACTACGTCATCATCCTCGCCGACGGCACGCGCCACACCACCGGGCGGAGCTATCGGCAGAAGGTCCACGAGTTCGTGCAGCGCTCGCTCTGAGTGCGCCCGCCCCAGCCCGGTAGTCGTTCGCCGCGCCGGCGACGCTGTTGGCGGCAAACCCGTTCCGCGGCGCCCGCGTCGCCGCGACATTCCTCCCGTGATTCAACTCTCTTTCCAGACGGGCCCCCGCCGAGCGTGGGGGTGCCTGGCCGCGGCGCTGGCGCTCACCGCCGCGCGCGCCGGTGCGCAGTGTGTCGTCCCTCCATCGAGCAACGAAGCGAAGCTCCTTGCGTTCTTCGAGGCGCCGGTGGCCTTTTCCCCCCCCGCGGCGCCGGAGGTGCTCCCGCCCTGGGCGGTGCGCGTCGAGGCCGAGGTGGTCCCCATCCCGTCGCCGAGCGCGTCGATCACGCGGACGGGCTACTGCTTCCTCGGCAAGTCCGAGCACCCGCGCATCACCCCGGTGTTCGGGCGGCCGCGGGTGACGGTGGGGCTCCCGGCGGGGCTGGTGGTGGAGGCGAGCTACGTCCCGCCGGTGACGGTGCACGACGCGCAGCCCGACCTGGCGAGCTTCGCGCTCTCCGAGGTGCGCGCTCTCACGGGGCGCGCCGGGCGGTCGCAGCTCACGCTGATGGTCCGCGCGCACGGGACCGTGGGGCGCGTCCGCGGGCCGATCACCTGTCCCGCCACGTCGCTCCAGACCACCAACAGCAACGACCCGTGCTTCGGCACCACGCCGTCGC
Source organism: Gemmatimonadaceae bacterium (assembly GCA_019689955.1). Lineage (GTDB taxonomy): Bacteria > Gemmatimonadota > Gemmatimonadetes > Gemmatimonadales > Gemmatimonadaceae > JADGGM01. Next base: position 7,362 of record JADGGM010000082.1, on the reverse strand, counting down.
GCGACACGTTCCACCCGTACATGTTCGGCGGGGAGGGGGCGCTCGGCCTCACCTCGCCGAGCGGGCGATGGTCGGTGTACGCCGGCGGCGGGGTCTCCTGGCTCCGCCCGCGGTTCACGGTGGGGTTCACCGACGGGACCGGCTATACCGACAACACGCGCGTGCAGGTGAACCTCACGCGGGGCTCGGTGTTCGGCGGCGTGACGGCGCGCCTGGTGCGCGCATTCGCGCTCTCGGTGCAAGTGTACTCGGTACCCGCGGACGTGACGACATGGCGGTTCGGCGCAGGGTATCGGATCAGGTAGTGCGCGCGGAGCCGGTCGCCGCGCCTCCGGTTCGTGCGCCGGTCGCCGAGCGCCCGGCACTTTCGCGCTGGTCGCTGGCGCTTGGCGCACTCCGGATCGCGATGGCGGGGCTGTACCTGGGCGCGGGGCTCACCAAGCTCGCCGGCTGGGCGCCGATGGTCGCGCTGTTCGCGGCGATCGGGGCGGGGCAGTGGCTCCGCTACGCGATCGGCGTGCTCGAGCTCACCGGCGGAGTGCTCCTCTTCTTCCCCACGCTCGCCGGGCCCACGGCGCTCGGGCTCGCGGCGATGATGATCGGGGCGACGATGATCCAGATCATCGTCTCGCGCCAGGCGCCGCTCGCGTCGGTGGCGGCGCTCGTGGGGCTCGTCGTCGTTGCGTGGGGGTACCGCGGCGGGACGCGGCGCCTGGTGAAACTGGCGCGCCACTCCTGAGGTAGTACCATTCGAGAAGCGGTATCGAGATCACCACCGGGCCGGCGCGCGTTGCGCCGGTGCCGTACACAAGGTGCCGAGGGGGAGCCGCGTGCAGACGTGGCTCCCCCTCGCCGTTCGCGCCCCGCCGATGTACCTATCTACCGACGGCACGAGCCCCCTCGCTTTCACTCGGGAGCGTATGGAAGGAGAGTCCATCCCGCTGGCGCCCAAGGCGCGGCCGGACGACGCGGTCAAGCAAGCCCAGCTCGACTCCATGAAGCGCCGCGCGACCGGCCTCCTGGTCGCGGCCACCGTCGTGTTCGCCGTCGCGCGGGCGTTGGAGGGGCGCTACCCGTGGCTCGGCTACATCCGGGCGACCGCGGAGGCGGCGATGGTCGGCGGGCTCGCGGACTGGTTCGCGGTCACGGCGCTCTTCCGCCACCCGCTGGGGCTCCCGATCCCGCACACCGCGATCGTGGCGAGCCGCAAGGATCGCATCGGGCGGAGCCTCGGCAACTTCGTGCAGAACAACTTCCTCACGCGCGAGGTGGTGATGCGCAAGCTCGCCGACAAGCGCGTGGCCGCGCGCGCGGCGCGGTGGCTCGCGGACCCGGCGCACGCGCGCATGATCGCGCGCGCCGTGGCCACGGGGCTCGCGCGCACGGCTGAGGCGCTCCCCGACGACGACGCCACGCGCCTCATCGGCGACAGCCTCGCCGCGCGCCTCCGCGCGACGCGCGTCGCCCCGCTCCTCGGCAACGTGCTCGCCCTCATGACGTCCGACAGCCGCCACCAGGAGCTGCTCGACGACGCCCTGCGCCTGGTGGGGCAAGCGGTCGACGAGAACCGGGAGCTGATCCGCCTCAAGGTGGCCGAGGAGAGCCCGTGGTGGCTCCCCGACGTGGTGGACGAGCGGATCTACCACAAGATCATCGGCGCGATCGAGAACCTCCTGCGCGAGGTGCGCGCCGACCCTGCGCACCCGCTGCGCGCGAAGTTCGATCTCGCCCTCGCCCGCTTCATCGACAACCTCAAGCACTCCCCCGAGATGATCCAGCGGGCGGAGGCGCTCAAGGAGCAGGTGCTGGACGAGCCGCTCATCGCGGAGCTGTCGGCGTCGATCTGGCAGAGTGCGCGCGGTGGCCTCGTGCGCTACGCGGCGCGCGACGACTCCGCCGCGCCCGGCGCGCTCGAGCGCGGGCTCGTCTCCTTCGCCGAGGCGCTCGCCGAGAACGAGCCCATGCTCGCCGAGATCGACGACTTCCTCCTCAACCTCGCCGTCGGGATCATCGAGGAGCATCGGCACGAGGTGGGCGAGCTCATCGCCCACACCGTGGCCGCGTGGGACCCCGAGGCGACCTCGCAGCGGATCGAGCTGGCGATCGGGCGGGACCTGCAGTTCATCCGGATCAATGGGACGATCGTCGGCGGGCTGGCCGGGCTCGCGATCTACGTGATCTCGAAGCTGCTGTAGGGCGGCCGCCGCTTCCCGCGCGCCCGGGTCTCCCGCTATTGTTCATTCCATGCTGACCTCCGCCGTCCCCGTCGAGATCACCGATCCCATCAACGCCCGTATCCTCGCGGTCTCCGAAGACCGGATCGCGGGCTTCCTCGAAGACCCCTTCGCCGAGATCGCGCGGCAGTCGGGGGTGCCGCTGGAGACGGTGCTCGAGCGGGTGCGGGCCATGCTCGCCGCGGGGACGATCCGCCGTGTGCGGCAGACATTGCTCGCCACGAACCTCGCGCCGGGCGCGCTCGTGGCCTGGCGCGTCGACGCGGCGCGGCTCGACGCGGCGTTCGACTACATGGTGAAGGAGGACCCGTTCTCGGGGCACGTCGTTATCCGCTCCACCGATGCGGAGACGACCGGGTCGGCCTACCGGCTGTGGACCACGCTCAAGGTGCCGCAAGGGTTCTCCATGGCGAAGCACTGCGAGCTGCTGCGCGAGCGCGTGGGGGCGGAGGCGTTCCGGATCATGCCGGCGCGGGCGCTGTTCACGCTCGGCGTGGGGCACGTCCGGCGCCGGGGGATGGAGCCGGGGAGCAAGTCCGACGAGCCCGGGCAGGTGCTCGACACGCGCATCGTCACGCTCTCCGAGGCCGAGTGGCGCGTCCTGGAACCGCTCAAGCGCGAGCTCACGGTCGACGAAGTCCGGAGCGATCTGTGGCGCATCCGAGCCGAGGCCGCGGGGGTCCCGTTCGACGAGTTCACGCGCATCGCGCACGCGCTCAACGCGCGCGGCGTGATCGGCCGCTTCTCGACCTTCCTCGAGCACGTGAAGCCCTCGGCCGCGGGGACGCGCGTGACGCGGTACAACGCCCTCTTCCACTGGCGCGTCCCCCCGGGGCGCGAGATCGAGGCCGGGCGCGAGGTCGGACGGCACCACATCCTCACCCACGCCTACTGGCGCGAGGGAGGGCCCGAGTTCGCGAACGTGAACATCATGGCCGTCGCCCACGGCACCGACAAAGCCACCGTGCTCGCGCACAAAGCGGCGATCGACCGGCACCTCGAGCAGGCCGGGATCCCCGTCTCCTACACCAACGTCTTCTGGGGCGGGCGCAGCGAGATCAAGCCGTCGGAGATCTCCCCCAGCGCGTACGCGGCCTGGTGCCGCGCGACCGGCGTCGACCCCGAGACCATGCGCGAGCCGCGTTCCGCGTGAGCCCATCGTCCGTCCCACATCGGCGGTCCTCGTGAAGCCATTCGTCCTGTGTGCCGCCGTGGTGCTCGCGTTCGGCTGGAGCGGCCCCGCGCAGTGCGGCGACTCGCGCGCCTCCGAGCCCGGCCGCGCCCTCCGCGCCGCGGCGGCGGACACCACGCCACCCACGGCCGCGGACTCCGCGCGCATGCGCGCGCGCGAGCTCACCAACCAGCTCCAGCAGCGCTGCGCCTCCGACTCCGCGGCCGCGCGCATCCTCGCGCGCCTGGCCGCGGACTCCGCGCGCCTGGCCGATTCGCTGCGCGCCGACTCCATTCGTCTCGCCGACTCCACCCGCGCGGCCGACTCCGTGCGCGCCGTCGCGGCGAGCGGGGGGGATTCCACCACCGCGCACGCATCGCGCCCGGCCCGGCACGCCGCGACGCGCCGCCGTGCCGCGCCCGCGGACCCGCCGGCGTGGACCCCCGTCGTCGCGCGGCGCGCGGTGAGCCAGGTCCCGCTCCCCGGATCGATCTTCCCGGGGTGCCGCGTGGTCGCGTACTACGGCAACCCGCTCTCCAAGCGCATGGGGATCCTGGGCGAGCTCCCGCCGGACACGATGCTCGAGCACCTCGCGCGCCAGGCCGCGGCCTACGCACGCGCCGACAGCACGCACCCCGTGCTCCCGACCCTCGAGCTCATCGCCACCGTCGCGCAGGCCAGCCCGGGGCGCGACAGCATGTATCGCCTGCGGATGCCCGACACGCTCATCGCCAAGGTCATCGGGTGGGCCGCGCGCAAGAACTATCTCGTCCTCCTCGACATCCAGGTGGGGCGCAGCACCGTGCCGCGCGAGATCGCCCCGCTGGTGAAGTACCTCCAGCTCCCGAACGTCCACCTCGCGCTCGACCCCGAGTTCGCGATGCGGCCGGGGAAGGTGCCGGGGCGCGTGATCGGCACGCTCGATGCCGCCGACGTGAACGCCGCCATCGACACGCTCGCGCGCCTGGTCTCGACGTACCAGCTCCCGCCGAAGATGCTCGTCGTCCATCGCTTCACGCGCCCCATGCTCACCAACCACGAGGCGATCCGCCTCGATCCGCGCGTGCAGGTGGTGATCGACATGGACGGCTTCGGCCCGCCGCGCCTCAAGCACGACTCCTATCGCCGCTACGTGCACGAGCGCCCGGTGCAGTTCGCGGGGTTCAAGCTGTTCTACAAGAACGACAAGCCGATCCTCACCCCCGAACAGGTCCTGAAGCTGACGCCGGTCCCCCTGTTCGTCATGTACCAGTAGCCGCGCCCTCGCACCGCGCCACCGACCGCCCTCGATGACGCCCCCGTACTTCCGCTACGTGCTGGCGCTCCTCTTCACGCCGGACCGCACGCAGGTGGTGCTGATGCGCAGGACGCGTCCGGCGTGGCAAGCGGGGCGCGTGAACGCGCTCGGCGGCAAGCTCCTTCCCGGTGAGACCCCGTCGGCCGCGGCGCGGCGCGAGGTGCGCGAGGAGGCCGGTGTGGACGTCGCCGAGTGGGACGAGGTGCTCGTGTGGGAAGACCCCGTCTACCACATGCACGTCCTCGCCACGTCGAGCGACGCCGCGCTCCGGGCGCGTACCATGGAGGACCAGGAGGTCTTCCTCGCCCCCGTGGACCACCTCCCCGAGGGGGTCATCGACAACCTGCGCTGGCTCGTCCCGCTCGCCCTCGACCGCGACGTGGCGCGCCCGGTCCGCGTGCGGAGCGCCGCCCCGGAGGGCTCCGGCCTCACCGAGCCCCCGCCCCCCGGCGCGGCCGGAGCGCGCTGAGGTGCCCCGAATGCGCACCGGATGGGCGAAACGGCCTAGCCCGTGGGGCGTCTTCAGTAAGCTCCATTCACACCGGACCTTGGTCCCTCACCTCCCTCACTGACCGCGTGCCCGTTCCCTCGGAGTTGCTTCGCGATCGTGCGCTCCAGCGCCGCGGGGGCGACGAGATCAGCCTGAGCGAAGTGCTGGCCGCGCTCTCGCTCGCGCTCGATCTCACCGAGGGGCAGCCCGCGGGGCACACGGTGCGCGCGTGCTTGATCGGGATGCGGATCGGCGACGCGCTCGGCCTCGACGCCGCGGAGCGCAGCGCGCTGCGCTACGCCCTCCTGCTCAAGGACGCCGGGTGCTCCGGCCACGCCGCGCGGCTGCGCGCGCACCGCGGCGCCAGCGTGCGGGAGGTGGTACGGGTGCGCTCCGAGCGTGGCGCGGGGATCGCCCTCGCCCTCGGCTTCCCCGAGGCGACCGCGGAGGCGATCCGCTCGCTCGACGAGCGCTGGGACGGTCAGGGGCACCCGATGGGGCGCGCCGGCGACGAGATCCCGCTGCTCGCGCGCATCGCGAGCCTCGCGCAGGTGCTGGAGGTGTTCCACCGCACCCGCGGGGTGGACGGCGCGCTCGGTGTCGCGGAGGAGCGGCGCGGGCGCTGGTTCGACCCGGCGCTCGTGGACCTCGTGCACGGTTGGCGCCACGACCATGCCTGGTGGTCCGCGCTCGGCGCCGCCGACAGCACCGACCACGTGATCGCTGCGGCCGATGAGAGCGCCCGTTGCGTGGACGACGCCGCGCTCGACGACGTCGCGCACGCCTTTGCCGAGATCATCGACGCGAAGTCCCCCTTCACGTTCCGTCACTCCACGAACGTCGCCGAGTACGCCGTGGGGATCGCGCGCGTGCTCGGGCGTGCGCCGGCCGAGCTCCGGCGGCTCCGCCGCGCGAGCCTCCTGCACGACATCGGGAAGCTCGGCGTCTCGAACCGCATCCTCGACAAGCCCGGCATGCTCACGGCCGGCGAGCGGCTCGCGATCGAGCAGCACCCGCGCTACACGTGGGACATCCTGTCGCGCGTGCGGGCGTTCCACGACTTCGCGCTCACCGCCGCGCTGCACCACGAGCGGCTCGACGGGAGCGGCTACCCGTGGGGGGTCGACGGGAGCGCGCTCGACGTGTCGGCGCGCGTGCTCGCCGTGGCCGACATCTACGAGGCGCTCACCGCGCACCGCCCGTACCGCGCCGGCATGCCACCGGAGCAGGCGTTGGCGCTGCTGCGGAAGGACGCCGGGACGCGTCTCTATGCCGACGCGGTGGCGGCGCTCGAGCGCTACGTCGCCGAGCGCGAGCACCCGGTGCCGCACGCCGTCGACCTGACCGTCCCCGCGCCGCGGCCCATCGTCACCGCGGCGGTGGCGCAGTATCCGGCGCCGCCGGTGCACGAGCGATCGGCCGTCGCCGGGGAGTGACAGCTGCCGATCCCAGCGCCCGCCGGTAGCGCCGCGGGGGCGCGACGCGCGAGAGGGCGCGCGTCTCGCGCGTCGCATCGTCGCGGGGTACGTTTCCGCGACGTCGTCGGTGCCGTGGCCGGGGTCTCGTCGGGCCACGGCCGAGGCCGCAGCCCTGCACGCGGGAGGTCGTCTCATGCCGCTTCAGTACACCCACGTCGCGATCGCCGATCACGAGATCCCGACGGCCGCGGAGCCGTTGCTGCAGCACGCGCTCGTGACGTACGCGAGCGAGACGAATAAGGTCGCCTCGGTGTGGGCCGAGTTCGGCGACGACGACCTGTCGTACCGGCCGCACCCGCGGGCGAGCACCGTCAGGGAGATCCTGTCGCACCAGCTTCTCTCGGAACGCCGTTTCTTCGGCGAGTTCCTGGGCAGCCCCGAGCCGCCGCCGAGTGAGGTGCTGCCGCCGACGCTCACGGTGCGCTCCGCGACCGAGCGGCTCGTGGCGCTGGCGCGTCCGCGCCTCGCATTTCTCGCCGCGCAGCCCGCGGCATGGTGGACCACGCGCGTCGGCTTCTTCGACGTGGAGCGCGAGCGCATCTGGGTCTTCTGGCGGCGCGTGCTGCACACCGCGCATCATCGCACACAGCTCACGGTCTACCTGCGCGTGATGGGGCGCACGGTGCCTCCGACGTACGGGCCCACTGCAGACGTGCGGTGGACGGGCGCGGACCCGACGCACACGGCGGAGG
>JADGGM010000081.1 GCA_019689955.1 Gemmatimonadaceae bacterium | reverse complement strand
TGCTCCGCTTCCCGTGCGGCCATCCCCCGCCGCGCCCCACCGCGCGCGACTCGGCGTGACGCGGCGACGGGAGGGCGGGGAGCACGCCGCCCCCGCCCGCCGGCTCAGCCGCAGATGAGGCGGAGGCGCTCGCGGTGCGTCTCGGCGCTCCTGACCGCGATGTCGGCGTGGTAGTCGGCGCAGTAGGGAGCGGAGACGCGGAGCGTGTACGCCCCGATCGGGACCACTGCCGGGTGCGGCTGCGGGATCACCCCGCTCGCGACGACCTCTCCGGTCGCCGACGTGACGACCCACCGCGCCCCCACGGGGAGCGCGTCGATCGCCAGATAGCCGCACGGGCGCGGGTCGAGCGCGATCGTGGTGATCCCGCTCCCGTGCACGCGCACGGAGCTGTCCTGGCGCGCCGTCGGGCACCCGGCCACCGACTGCACGCGGGCGGCGACGGCGTGCTCACCCGGCTCCACGTTCTCGCTGCGCCACCGCCCGCGCCCCACGCGGCTGCCATCGAACCAGATCTCGGCCCCTCTCGGGCCCTCGATCCGGAGCTCGTGCGTGATCGCCCCGGCGGCCGCGGCCGGGAGGGCGGTGGTCGTGGAGCTCGCGGGGGCGGAATCGGGGTGCATTGCCACGACCCCCGTCGTCCCCGCCGGTGACGTCGCACGGTTCGAGTCGCGCGACGGGGCGAGGGCGCCCTGCGAGGGCACGGGGGGCCGCGCGCGCCCGCGCGTCGTGCTCAGCACGAACGCCGCCACGAGGAGGACGATTGCCGTGACGACCATTCCCGACCAGATCCCGCTCCTGCGCCGGCGCGGCACCACCGCGGCGGCGACGGGAACGGGGGGAGGGGTTGCGCGCCGGACCGAGACCGGGGTCGGCATCACGACCGTCGCGTCGCCGTCCGGGTTCGAGGCGCGCCCCAGGAGCTGGGTGAGCTCGGTGTGGAGCGCGTCGCCGGTCGGGTAGCGGTTCGCCGGGTTCTTCTCCAGGCATTTGAGGATCACCCGCTCGATCCCGCGGGAGAGCGCCGGGTTGAAGGCGCGCGGCTTGGGCGGGGGCTCCTCCACGTGCTGGCGGGCGATGTCGTACCAGTCATCCCCCTGGAAGGGGAGCACCCCCGTGGCCGCCTTGAAGAGCGTGACGCCGAGCGAGTAGATGTCCGCGCGCCCGTCGAGCTGCTGGCCGCGGGCCTGCTCCGGGGAGAAGTACTGCGGCGTCCCGACCACCATGTTCGTCCCCGTCTGCTCGGTGTAGCCGCTCACCGCGCGGGCGATCCCGAAGTCGGCGACGATCGCGTTGCCGTGCTCGTCGAAGAGGATGTTGTCGGTCTTGATGTCGCGGTGGATCACCCCCTCGCGGTGGGCGAAGGCGAGGGCGGCGGACACATCCATGCCGAGCCGGATGACGAGCGATTCCGGGAGGGTCCCCATGATCCGGAGCCGGTCGTCGAGCCCGGTGGGGAGGTAGTCCATGACGAAGTAGACCGCGTCCTCCTGGCGCCCCACGGCGAGGATGCGGATGATGTTCGGGTGCCTGAGCTTGGCGGCGGTGGACGCTTCGCGGCGGAAGCGGGTCTCGAAGTTGGGCTCGCCGCCGAACTGGGGTTTGAGGACCTTGACCGCAACAGGGATGTCGAGCTCCGGGTCGTAGCCCTTATAGACCCAGGCGAATCCGCCGGAGCCGATGACCGAGTCGATGCGGAACCGGCCGAGCTGGCGGCCGAGGTAGCGCTCAGGCAAGGCGGGGAGCCTTTACAGGGATCGGCGACAACAGTAAATTACTGTGCTTCAACGAATTCGGTGCGCGCAGCGCAGCAGGACGCTCGGAGAATATATACTAATGGCCTTCGTAAAGTCATCGATCATCGAGAAGTACCGCGCCCACGAGAACGACAGCGGCTCGACCAGGCTCCAGATTGCGCTACTGACGGAGCGGATCAACTACCTCACGGGCCATTTTCGTGCGCACCCGAAGGACAATCATGGCCGCCGCGGGCTCTTGAAGATGGTCGGGCGGCGCCGTCGGCTGCTCGAATACATGAAGCGGACTGACGTCGATGGATATCGTCAGCTGATCAACGAGCTTGGACTTCGCCACTAAAACGTCGGTCCCTCATACTCGCGCGGGCACCCATTTCGCGGTTCCCGCGCGTTTTGTGTTCCCGCAAGGACGAGAGCAATAATGATGCAACGCGTAGAGAGAGAGTTCGCCGGCCGTCGTCTCATCATCGAGACCGGGCGCATGGCGAAGCAGGCGGCCGGGTCCGCACTGGTGCAGTACGGCGACACGGTGGTGCTCGCCGCGGTCACGGTGAGCGAGACCCTGAGCCCGCTCCCGTTCTTCCCCCTGACGGTCGAGTACCGGGAAAGGTCATATGCAGCGGGGAAGATCCCGGGCGGCTTCATCAAGCGTGAGGGGCGACCGCATGATGAAGAGATTCTCTCCGCCCGCATCATCGACCGCTCGGTGCGCCCCCTCTTCCCCGAGGGGTTCAAGAACGAAGTCCAGATCTTCATCTACGTCCTCTCCGCGGACCAGGAGAACGACGCCGACGTCCCCGCGCTCCTCGCCGCCTCCTTCGCGCTCAACGCCTCCAAGGTCCCCTTCATGGGGCCGATCGCCGGGGTGCGCATCGGGCGGCTGCAGGACAAGTGGGTGGTGAACCCGACGTTCCAGCAGCTCGAGTACAGCGACATGGACGTCATCGTCGCCGGCTCCAAGGACTCGATCGTGATGGTCGAGGGGGGCGCGCTCGAGGTGACCGAGGACATCATGCTCGAGGGGCTCGGCATCGCGCACCGCTCCGTGCAGGAGCTGATCGCGATCCAGGAGGAGCTGCTCGCCAAGGTGCCCGTCAAGAAGATGGCGTGGACCAAGGCCGAGCACCCTGAGGAGCTCGTCGCCCGCGTCGAGGAGCTCACCGCCGGAAAGATCCGCGAGGCGATCAACCGCCCCGAGAAGCACGAGCGCATCGACGCCGTGGACCTCGTGAAGAAGGAGGTCCAGGACGCGCTCACGACCGAGTTCCCCGACAACGCGAAGGACATCGCCGAGCTGGTCGGCGAGCACGAGTACCACGCGCTGCGCGCGCAGGTGCTCGAGCGCGGCGAGCGCGTGGACGGGCGCAAGCTGAACGAGGTGCGCCCGATCACGATCGAGACCGGCGTGCTCCCGCGGGCGCACGGCTCGGCGCTCTTCACGCGCGGCCAGACGCAGGCGCTCGTCGCCGCGACGCTCGGCACGCAGAACGACGTGCAGCGGCTCGACACGATCGATGAGCCGAGCGAGACGACGAAGACGTTCATGCTGCACTACAACTTCCCCCCCTTCTCCACGGGGGAGGTGCGCCCCGTGCGCGGCACGAGCCGCCGCGAGATCGGGCACGGGAACCTGGCCGAGCGCGCGCTGCAGCCCGTGCTCCCGCAGTTCGAGGAGTTCCCGTACACCATCCGCGTCGTCTCCGACATCCTCGAGTCCAACGGGTCGTCGTCGATGGCGTCGGTGTGCGGCGGGTCGCTCGCGCTGTTCGATGCCGGCGTCCCGATGCAGGCCGCCGTCGCCGGCGTGGCGATGGGGCTGATCAAGGAAGGGGACCGGTACGCGATCCTCACCGACATCCTGGGCACCGAGGACCACCTGGGCGACATGGACTTCAAGGTCGCGGGGACCGCCAAGGGGATCACCTCGATCCAGATGGACATCAAGATCCAGGGGCTCGACCTCGAGATCATGCGCGAGGCGCTCGCCCAGGCGCGCGAGGGACGGCTGCACATCCTGCGCGTGATGGAGAAGGCGCTCGCCGCGCCGCGCCCGGAGCTGTCGCCGTACGCGCCGCGCATCGTCACGATGACCATCAACCCCGAGAAGATCGGCGACCTCATCGGCCCCAAGGGGAAGACGATCCGCGGGATCCAGGACGAGACCGGCGCCGAGATCACCGTCGACGACACCGGGCTCGTGACCATCGCCGCGGTCGGCGGCGAGTCGCTCGAGCGCGCGCGCGCGATGATCAAGGCGCTCACGCAGGAGCCCGAGATCGGCGCGACGTACGACGCGGTCGTGAAGAGCACCACGCCGTTCGGCGCCTTCGTCGAGATCCTCCCCGGCACCGAAGGGCTCGTCCACATCTCCGAGCTCCAGCACGGCCGCACGGAGAAGACCGAGGACGTGGTCAAGAAGGGGGACCGCGTGCGCGTCAAGCTCATCGACGTCGATGAGCGCGGCCGGCTGCGCCTCTCCATGAAGGCGCTCATCCCGAAGCCGGAAGGGATGGAGGACGCCGGGGACGGGCGTCGCGGGGAGCGCGAGCGGGGCGAGCGTCCGCGCGGCGGGGAGCGCGAGCGCGCCGCGGCCGCCGCGGGCGCGGACGCCGAGGACGTGGGGGGCGACGAGAGCGCGCCCGCCGCTGCGGAGGGCGGCCGGTCGCGGTCCCGCCGCGGAGGGCGTTCGCGACGGTGAGCCTCGTGACGTCGAGCCCCGAGACCGGGCTGCGGCGGACCGTTCTCCCCAATGGACTGACCGTGCTCTCGGAATACGTGCCGAGGGTGCGGTCGGTCAGTTTCGGGGCGTGGGTGCGCGCCGCGTCGATCCACGAGCCGCCGGAGCGCATGGGCGTCTCCCACCTCCTGGAGCACATGGTGTTCAAGGGGACCCCGTCGCGCACCGCGCGCGACATCGCGCTCTCCCTCGAGGTCCTCGGCGGCTCCCTCGACGCGTACACGGCGCGCGAGCACACCTCCTTCCAGGCGCGCGTCCTCGACGAGCACCTGGAGCAGGCCGCCGACGTGATCGGCGATCTTCTCTTCCGCCCGTTGCTCCGCCCCGACGACCTGCGCCTGGAGCGGAAGGTGGTGCTCGAGGAGATCGGGATGGTCGAGGACACCCCCGACGATCTCGTCTTCGAGCTGCACGCCGAGGCGATGTGGGGGGGGCACCCCTACGGCTACTCCATCCTCGGCACCCGCGACACCGTCTCCGCGCTCGGCGTGCGGGAGCTGCGCGAGCTGCACGCCCGGGCCTACCACCCCGCGCAGGTGGTCGTGGCCGCGGCGGGGAACGTGGAGCACGAGCAGCTCCTGGACGTGCTCGAGCGCACCGGGTGGACGGCCGTCCCCGCCGGGGACCCCGAGCCGCTCGCCACCCCGCCCATCGTCGCCGCCGGGCCGACGATCCGGCACGTGGAGCGGGAGGGGGCGCAGACGCACATCGTGTTCGGGAGCCTCACTGTCCCCCACAGCGACCCGCGGCGGCACGCCGTGGTGCTCGTGGACGCGATCCTCGGGGGCGGGATGAGCTCCCGCCTCTTCCAGCGCGTGCGCGAGGAGCTGGGGCTGGCCTATTCGATCTACACCTTCCAGAACTTCCACCCGCACGTGGGAACGCACGGCGTGTACGTGGGCACCGCCCCCGAGACGGCGGCCCAGGCGCGGGCGGCGATCGCCGAGGAGCTGCAGCGCCTCAGCGAGGAGGGGCTGACGGAGGAGGAGATCGTCATGGGAAAGAGCCAGCTTCGGGGGCAGGTGACCCTGTCGCTGGAAAGCGTGACTTCCCGGATGTATCGTGCAGCCGGCGTCGCGCTGTACGACGAGCCGTTCCGGACGCTGGACGAGGTGCTCGCGCTGATCGAGGCGATCACCCCCGAGGAGATCACCGCCGTCTGCCGTGAGTTCTACGCGCCGTCGGCGCAGACCATCGTGAGCCTCGGCCCGGAGCCGATCGTCTAAAGAGCCGTTGTGCGGAGACGGCCGGCCCTGCGTCCCCGCACCCGGGGCGGCGCGTCGTGGTTGTATACAAAAAGGCACTCACAACTGACCGCGCGCCGCGCCTCTGATCGTTCAACGTTCCTGCCTCACACTCACACCTCCGACACTGAACTCGCATGCTCATCGGCGTACCAAAAGAGATCAAGACCAACGAGAATCGCGTCGCGCTCGTCCCCGCCGGCGCGGAGGCCCTCGTGGCGCACGGCCACAAGGTGCTCATCGAGCATGGGGCCGGAGAGGGGAGCGGCTTCCCCGACGAGCTGTACACCAAGGCGGGCGCCCAGATCGCGCCCGATGCGGCGACCGTCTGGCGGAACGCCGAGATGATCATGAAGGTCAAGGAGCCGATCGAGCCCGAGTGGAAGTGCATGCGCAAGGGGCAGACGATCTTCACCTACTTCCACTTCGCCGCCGATGAGCGGCTCACCAAGGCGCACATCGAGAGCGGGGCCACCTGCATCGCCTACGAGACGGTCCAGCTCCCAAGCGGCGAGCTCCCGCTCCTCACCCCGATGTCCGAGGTCGCCGGGCGGATGGCGGTGCAGGAGGGGGCGAAGTACCTGGAGAAGCTGCACGGCGGACGCGGCGTGCTCCTGGGCGGCGTCCCCGGCGTCCCGCCGGGGAAGGTCGTGATCCTGGGCGGCGGCGTGGTCGGCACCAACGCGGCGAAGATGGCCGCGGGGCTCGGCGCGAAGGTGACGATCCTCGACATCTCGCTCGAGCGCCTGCGCTACCTCGCCGACGTGATGCCGGCCAACGTGACGCTCGTCTACTCGAACCGGCACACGATCCTCGAGCAGATCGCGACCGCGGACCTCGTGATCGGGGCCGTCCTCGTGACGGGGGCCAAGGCGCCGCGCCTCATTCGCCGCGAGGACCTCAAGGTCATGCAGCCCGGCTCGGTGATCGTCGACGTGGCGATCGACCAGGGGGGCTCGGTGGAGACGATCCACGCCACCACGCACGAGAACCCGGTGTACGTGGTCGACGGCGTGCTCCACTACGGCGTGGCGAACATGCCCGGCGGCGTGCCCCGCACGTCGACGCTCGCGCTCACCAACGCGACCTTCCCCTACGCGCTGCAGCTCGCGAACAAGGGGTGGAAGCAGGCGCTGCGCGAGAACGCGTCGCTCGCCAAGGGGCTGAACGTGGTCGACGGGAAGGTGGTGTATCCCGCCGTCGCCGAGGCGTTCGGCCTGCCGTACACGCCGGTGGAGAAGGTCCTGGCGTGAGCCGTGGGGGGGGCGGGGGCTCGCCTCAGCTCGCCCCCTCGGCCGCGGCGCTGGTGTCGCCGGCCGAGGCGGTGCGATCGAGCTTCCGCCTCCCCATTCTCTGCTATCACAAGATCGAACCGCGCCACGAGCTGGGGGTGACGCGGATCTCCCCCCGCCGCTTCGCGCGCCAAGTGGAGCGGCTCGCCGCCGCCGGGTGGCGCACGCTCACGCTGGCGGAGGTGGCCGCGTGCGCGCGTGGCGAGCGCGCGGTGGGCCCCCGCGAGCTGGCGATCACCTTCGACGACGCGTACCGCGGGCTCCGCGACCATGCGTTCCCGGTGCTCGAGGCGCACGGGTTCAGCGCGATCTGCTTCGTCATCACCGCGTACGCGGGAGCGCTCAACCGGTGGGACGTGCCGTACGGCGGGCGCCGCTTCGCGCACCTGGCGTGGCGCGACATGCGGCGGTGGCAGGGGCGCGGGATCGAGTTCGCGTCGCACACCGCCACCCACCCGCGCCTCACCTGGCTCGACGAGCGGGAGGTGGCGCGCGAGCTGGCCGAGTCGCGCCGCGTGCTCTCGGCGGCGCTCGATTGCATCTGCACCGCCGTGAGCTACCCCTTCGGCGCGGCCGGCGCGCGGGAGCGCGAGATCGCGGCGCGGGAGGGGTACGGGACCGGCTTCACCCTCGCGCGGCGGTGGCGTGGGGACCCGATGGCGGTGCCGCGCACCCCTGTCTACCTCTGGGCCCCGCCGCTCCCCGGCGTGGGCCTCCTGGCCCCGATCGAGCGGCTCGGCGCGGCGGCGGCCAACCGGTGCGCCGTGGGGACCTCGCTCCTCCTCCATCGCACGCGCGACCGCGCCCCCGCCCCCGACCCGTCGCTCAGACGAAGTACTTCGCGATCACCGGGAGGAGCGTGGGGTGCTGCACGAGCGCGCGGGCGAAGATCCGCCCCAGCGTCCGCTTCCGAAGCGGAATCCGATTGACCGTCCGCGCGAGCCCGTTGAAGAAGGCGTCGTCGAAGCGGCCGAGCGCTTCCTTGATCTTGTAGAACCGCCGGTGGTCGTCCCCCAGGAGGCGCATCCACGCCTCATGGTACCGGGCCAGGCGCGCGGCGCTCGTGTCGCCGGCGGCGAGCGCATCGGCGGCCACCTCGGCGGCGAGGCGCCCCGCCTTCATCGCGTTCACGATCCCGCCCCCGGAGAGCGGGTTGATCATGTGCGCGGCATCACCGCAGAGGAGGAGCCCGTCGGCTACCGTGCGGGCGATCGTCGGGTGAACGATGACCCCGCCTACGGTGTATCCCGTGGCGACCCCGGTTGGAAAGTAGGTTGCCAGGTATTGATCGAGATATTGCCGCGCCGTGCGCCCGGGCTGGGCGCGCAGCGCCACGACGCCGAGTCCCACGTTCGCCACACCCACCCCTTTCGGGAACACCCAGGCGTACCCCCCCGGGGCGATCGTGTCGCCGAAGTGGAGGTAGATCGCGTCCGGGTCGAAGTCGATCCCCGCGACCACGTACTGCGCGCAGCTCTCCATGTCGCGCGCCGGGACGCGCGTGTCGAGCCCGGCCCACCGTCCGACCATCCCTTCGACGCCATCGGCGCCGATGACGAGGCGCGCATGGATCCGGCGTTCTCCGGCGGGGCCGATGGCGGTTACGGTCCACCCATCGTCGCGCCGTGCGAGCCCGGTGGCCTCGGTGCCGACGAGGATCTCGGCGCCGAGTCGGCCGGCTTCGGCGGCGATCGCGGGCTCGAAGCGGGTGCGGTCGAGGATGTACCCCACGTCCCCCTCGGCCACGCGCACTTCGGTGCCGTCGGGGGCCCAGAAGATCACGCGGGTGATGCGCCGCGAGATCCAGGGCGCGCCGGCGGGGTCGAGGAACTCCGCGAGCCCTTTGCTCCCCACCCCCTCGCCGCAGCGCACCGGGGCCCCGATGGCGCGGTCGCGCTCGAGGAGGATGACATCGAGCCCCGCGTCGCGCGTGAGGAGCTCGCGTGCGGCGATGAGCCCTGCCGGGCCGCCGCCGACGATCAGCACATCGCAGCGGAGCGCGCTCACGCGG
>JADGGM010000080.1 GCA_019689955.1 Gemmatimonadaceae bacterium | reverse complement strand
GCTCTGGGCGGGGTGGGCGCACACGCACACCACCGCGCCCACGGTCCACGAGTACGCCACGCACCGCGGCGAGCGGAGGGAGCTCGGGCTTCCCGACGGGTCGCACGTCGTGCTGGGCGCGGAGAGCAAGCTGTGGATCGCGACCTCGCGCTTCACGCGCGAGCGGACGCTCCGCCTCGAGGGGCTCGCATACTTCCGCGTCGCCCCCGACGCCTCGCATCCGTTCGTGGTGCTCACGCGCACGTCGGCCACGCAGGCGGTCGGGACCGCGTTCACCGTGAAGGCGTACCCGGAGGATTCGCTCGTGCAGGTGGCGGTCACGCACGGGCGCGTGCTCCTGCGCCCCGTGGCCGCCGCGCTGGGGACAGGGACGGCGCTCCAGCGGGGCGATCTCGGCCAGCTCGATGCGGGCGACGTCACGTCGGTGATGCACGACGCGGACGTGGAGAGCTTCGCATCGTGGACCAGCGGGCGCCTCACGTACGACCTGGTCCCGCTCCGCTCGGTCGTGCGCGACCTCGAGCGGTGGTACGACCTGGCGATCACGGTCGATGACCCCGCGCTCGGCGACGCGCGCCTCACCGTAGCGATCGACCCGCGGCGCCCGCCGAGCGAAGCGCTGGCGCGCGTGGCCGAAGCGCTGAACGCCCACTACGAGCTCACCGGGCGAGTCGCGCACTTCCGTCCGTAGCCTGCGCGCCGACCGCCCCGCGCGGCGCGCGCTCTCGTTCACCTCCCTCTCTCGTAAGGAGCATCCATGCGGCTGTGGTGGTTCCTGGCTGGCGCCCTCGCGCTCGCGGCTCCGCTCGCCGTCGCACGCGCTCAGTCCACCGCCGTCACCCCACCCCCGACCGAGCCGGGGCCGCCGCGCGCCGCGCCGCGCGCGCTGCAGGCGTTGGAGCGGCCGGTCACGCTCTCGCTCTCCAACGTGTCGCTCGGCGTTGCACTGCGCACGATCATCCACCAGGCGCACCTCGACCTCGCGTTCAGCGATCGCGCCGTGCCGGTGGACCGGCGAGTCTCCATCTCGGTGAACGGCGTGGCGGCGGGCGAGGCGCTGAAGCGCGTGCTCGACGGCACCGGGCTCGTGGTGCGCGAGTCCCCGTCGGGGCAGTTGACGCTCGTGAAAGAAGAGGTCCAGCGGCGCTCCGCGGTCGGCGCCGACACGGTGGGGCGCGCCGGGGTGATGGTCCACGTGGTCGACTCCGCGACCGCGAAAGCGCTCCCCGGGGCCGTGCTCGGCGTCCGCGGGACGCGGCTCGTAGCCACCACCAACGAGCAGGGGTACGCGCTGTTGCGCGACGTACCCGCGGGGGTGCGCGTGGTCACGGTCCGCTACCTCGGCTACGCCCCGGCGGAGCAGCCGGTCACGGTGCCCGACAGCGGCTACGTCCGCGTCGACTTCGCGTTGCGCATGGGGATGACGCGGCTCCAGGACGTCGTCACCACCGCCACGGGGCCGCGGCGGCGCTACGAGCTGGCGAACGACGTGACGATCCTCAACGTCGACTCCCTCGTCGCCACGCAGCCCATCTCGAGCGTGACCGACCTGCTCGAAGGGCGCGTCCCCGGGCTCGTGGTACAGCACACGAGCGGCGCGCCGGGGGATCCCAGCCGGCTCCGGCTCCGCGGGGCGAGCAGCGTGCTGCGGTCCAATGATCCCATCGTGATCGTCGACGGGATTCGCACCTACGCCGCGCAGTCCGACTCGCAGAGCGCCAACCTGGCCGCGGGGAGCAAGACCGGAAACGTGATGTTCGGCGGCGGCGGGATCGCTGCGCCGTCGCCGCTCGATCAGATCGACCCTCAGAGCATCGCCACCATCGAGGTGATGAAGGGCCCGAGCGCCGCGACGCTCTACGGGCCCGACGCCGCGAACGGCGTCATCGTCATCACTACGAAGAAAGGGCGCGCGGGCCCCGCACGGTGGTCCGCGAGCGCCTCGCGAGGGACGTCGTATCTGCCTGGCCGCTATCCCATGGGCTTCTACCGATGGGGGCACGACTACTACGGCAACCTGCAGCTCTGCGCGCTCGTCGAGCGTGACTGCCAGGCGGACAGCCTGGTCCAGTTCCAGGCGCTCAACGATCCGCGGTACTCGCCCCTGGCGCACGGCCGGAACACGAGCGTCTCGGTCGCCGTCTCCGGCGGCACGGACGCGCTCACGTACTCCCTCACCGGAAGCTACCAGGACGAGACGGGGATCCTCTCCCTCCCGGACGTCGAGGCCGCGCGCTTCGCGACGCAGCACGGCGGCGCCACGCCGCCCGAGTGGATGCGGCGCCCGCAACAGAACACCGTGTGGAGCGGGGCGAGCCGCCTCGGCGCAAAGCTCGGCGCCAAGGCCGACGCGTCGATCTCGACCATGATCACCCGACAGAAGCAACAACGCTCCACGCTCGAGCGGCAGCTCACGCCGCTCATGACTACATACGTCGATCCGGCGACCGGTACGTACTGGCGAGGCGATGGCGCCCGATTCTCGCCGGTGAACGATCTCCTCCCGGACTTCTACCAGCGAGCCACGGACGATGCGACCAACGTCATCAACGGGGCGAACGTGACCTGGCGCCCGCTCGGCTGGCTCACCGCGAGCGCCGATGCCGGGATCAACGTGATCAGCCGGCAAGACGAGGTGCTCCTCCCCCGCGGCATGGTCTTCACCCCCGACAGCATCGGCAAGCTGAACATCGCGCACGGCACCACGGTGGTCAGCACGGTGAACCTTCGCGCCACGGCCACGGTGCCGCTCCCCTTGGGCTTTCACCTCCAGCTCGCGACGGGCGCCAACTACACCAAGACGTCGCTGTCGTCGCTCGCCTCCGGAGTCTCCGGCCTCGCCCCGGGAACCAGCTCGCTCAACGGCGCGGAGCAGGTCACCCCCTCCACCCAGACGGCCAGCGACGTGACGAGCTTCGGGTGGTACGTGGAGCCGTCGTTCACGCACAAGCGCTTCACCATCTCGACCGGGCTCCGGCTCGACGGGAGCTCCACGTTCGGGGCGAACGTGCACCTGCCGGCGTTCCCGAAGCTCGGCGTCTCCTGGCTCCTCTCCGAGGAGCCGTTCTTCCCGTTCAAGAACATCTTCGACGTCTTCCGCGTGCGCGCGGCGTACGGCCGCGCCGGCGTGTGGCCCGGGCCGGCCGACCGGCTCCGGCTGTTCGCCACCTCCCGCCCCTGGGTCGACGGCAGCGCTCAGGACGCGCTCCAGGTGTCGCGGCTCGGGAACAGCCAGCTCAAGCCGGAGCGGTCCACGGAGATCGAGGGCGGCTTCGACGCGGACATGTTCGGCGACCGGCTCTCGATCGACTTCAGCGCGTACCGCAAGACGCGCTACGACGCGATCATGTCCGTCCCCGTGGCACCGTCGGTGTACGGCAACGACGACGGCGGTGTCTACATCCTCCGCAACATTGGAGTGATCCGGAACGCCGGGCTCGAGCTGAGCGTGACGACGCAGCTCATGCGCTCCGACCCGTTCACGTGGAGCACCACCCTCCATCTGAGCCGCAACCACAACCTGGTCACCAAGCTGGGTGCGGGGGTGCTCCCCTTCGGGCAGCCGGATGCGCGCGTGGCCGCGGGGTATCCGCTCTTCGGGCGCTGGGCGAAGCCCATCCTCGCCTACGCGGACGTGAATGGTGATGGGATCATCGACCCCTCCGAGGTGCAGCTCGGCGACACGCTGGTGTACATGGGGCCGAGCGAACCGAAGTACGAGGCGGGAGCAGCCACGTCGTTCTCCCTCTTCCGCGGTGCGCTCAGCGTGAGCGCGGACTTCACCTACCAGGACGGCCTCACACAGTTCAACGAGGCGATCGGGAACAGGAACTACGCGTTCTTCTCGCCCGCCGCGAGTGATCCGTCGGCGCCGCTGGCGCAGCAAGCCGCGGTGGCCGTGGCCGCGAAGACGGACTACGGGCTCCTGCAGACGGTGAACCTGCTGCGATTCAACAGCCTTTCGGTGACGTACAACGCACCGCCGCGAATCGCCCAGCGCTTCGGCGCGAGCGCGCTCTCGGTCGCGGTGCAGGGGAGGAACGTGGGGCTCTGGACCAACTACGCCGGGAAGGATCCGAACGTGAACGCGTTTGCGACGGGCAACTCGGTGATGGACACCGGCGTGCTGCCCATGCCGCGCACGTGGCTCCTCTCCGTCCGCGCCACCTACTGAGCGGAGCGCTGCCATGCCGACGACTTCCATGACGCTGACCGCGCTCCACCCGCCTCGCTCCGCGCGCGCTGTGCGCCTCGCGGCCGCAGCGCTCCTGGCTGTAGCGACCCTCGCGGGGTGCTCCCCGGAGCGGCTGGCGGGGAACGATGCGCTCCCTCCCGATGTCCCCGATCCCGCCACGACGCACACGCCGGCCGGCGCGCTCGCCATGTACCGCGGCGCGATCGTGCAGCTGCGGAGCGCGTTCGGCGGACGCCCGGAGTCCTTCGTCCCGATCACCGGGCTCCTCACCGATGAAGTTCGCTCGAACGACGTCAACCAGAGCAGCACGGTGACGGATCCCATGCTCATTGACAGCCGGTTCCTCCCCGAGGATCCGGGGATCGGGGGCGATTCCACCACGCCGGAGCCGATTCGACAGCTCTACGGATACCTGCAGAAGACGCGAGGCCAGGCGCGCGAGGCGCGCGGGGCGCTGCGCGCGTACGCGCCCGACAGCTCGTCCGCGCTCACCGGGCATCTCGACGCCGTGGAGGGCTACGCGGACGTCTTCCTCGCGGACCTGTTCTGCTCCGGCGTTCCGCTCAGCACGCTCGACTTCGACGGCGACTTCACCTACGCGGCCGGCTCATCGACCGAGGAAGTCTACGAGCGCGCCATCGCGCTCTTCGACTCGGCGCTCGCGCTCTCGAGCGACAGTATGCGGATCATGAACCTCGCGCGCGTGGGGAAGGGGAGAGCGCTCCTCGCGCTCGGCCGCTACGGCGACGCCGCGCAGGCCGTCGCCGACGTCCCCGACGACTTCCAGTACGCGCTCCGCTACGACAACTCGACCCCCTCGGGGACGGTCGATGTGACGGGGAACCGAACCTTCGCCTACCAGGATTTCGGGAGCGGCGTCTTCGGGGTGAACCTGACGATGACGGACGCCGAAGGCGGGAACGGGCTCCCCTTCATCTCGAGCCGCGACCCGCGCTCGGCGTGGGTGAACGACGGCGTGAACCACAACGGGGTCACGCGCATCGCGCCGGCCAAGTACTCCCTCGATGGGAGCGGGTCGATCGTGCTCGCCGATGGGATCGAGGCGCGGCTGATCGAGGCGGAAGCGCAGCTGAATGGCGCCGCCGCGGGCGATTGGCTCGCCACGCTCAACGCGCTGCGCACCGACGGCACCTTCGACACGCAGCGCGATCCGGTCGATACGACGAAGACGGACACGCTCTGGCATGCGGGGAAAGGCGGCGTCGCGGGGCTCGCCCCGCTCACGGACCCCGGCACGCCGGAGGGACGTGTCGATATCCTGTTCCAGGAGCGCGGCTACTGGCTCTTCCTCACCGGGCATCGCCAGGGGGATCTGCGACGCCTCATCCGGCAGTACGGACGTCAGGCCGAGCGCGTCTATCCCACCGGTGCGTACCCGGGCGCGTTCAACGCTTACGGGAGCGATGTCACGGCGCCGATCCCGGGCGCGGAGCGCGTGAACAACCCCCTGTTCACCGGCTGCCGCAGCCGAGGAGCGTGAGCGAATGTCTCTCCCACTCAACGCGATCTCGCGGCCTCACCCCGCGCGCCGGGACGTCCGGCGCGGGTGGCTCGCCGTGCTCCCGATGCTCATCGCGCTCGGCTGCGCCGGCGATGCGCCCGAGACACCGCCCCCCGTCACCGACCCTGCGCGGATCTACTGGACGCTCACCCTCGATTACCACGCGGTGACGCTCTCCACCGTCGCCCCGTACGACACCATCCAGCTCACGGCCACGCCGCGCACGCCGGACGGCACGCCGCTCGCCGGCCTCCCCGCGCCCACGTTCGAGTCGCTCGACCGGGACCGCGCAGAGGTGAGCGCCGATGGCCTGGTGCACGCGATCAAGTCCGGAACGCAGATCCCCGTGGTCGCCACGCTCACCGTCGGCAACCTCCGCCACGCCGACACGGTGCTCATCAACGTGACCGACGAAGCCAACCCGCCCGTGCTCGCGACGCTCTCGATCCAGCCCGATTCGGGGGACAGCGCGAAGACCGCGATCAACGTCAACAGGGCCATCACGACGTACACCCTCGCCGCCGATGGCTCGCCGATCACGGGGCTCGCCGTCTACTACACGACGCGCGGCTCCGACGCAGCGACGATCGATCGCGCCACCGGGCTCCTCTTCCCCGTACACCCCGGCCACGTGACGATCGTCGCGTCGGCGACGGCGTACGGCGTCACCAAGACTGACTCGCTGCGATACACCATCGGGTACTCGAGCCAACAAGAGCTCGACATCGTGGCGCAGGTGAACGCGAGCGGGCAGACCGTCGGCGGGTTCAGTCGTCCGCTCATCCTGCTGGGGCCCGGCGGGAGACTGATCATCGTCAACCAGACGAACATCGCGACGGACCTGACCTTCGACGACCCGACGAACATCGTGCGGGACGAGCAGTTCTGCGTGCCGCCGTTCACCCTGTTCCCGTATCTCTGCGAGGACGGAAACGTCGAGGCGTTCGCCAACGATCCCAACGATCCGAGCGGCGCCTCGATCCTTCGCTTCCGCCGCTTTCCGGTGCCGGGCACGTACCGGTACCACAGCACGATCTTCGGGACCGCGGGCACGATCGTCGTGGTCGACGAGAGCACGCTGCCCTGACCTGGATCTCATGACACTCACACGACGCAGTCTCTTGAAGGCCGGCGGGCTCGCTGCGGCGGCCGCGGCGATGCCCCGCACGCTCCTGGCGCAGCTCGGCCGCACGTGGGAGCCGCTCCCCCCCATCGAGGATCCGCGCCTCGCGCAGCTCGCCGCACGCGCGATGGAGAGCGCACGAAGCGCGGGCGCGGTCTACGCGGACGTTCGCCTCACGCACACGCGGATCCGAACGTTCTATGCGGACCTCACGCACGACGAGGAGAGCATGGAGGTCGGCGTGCGCGCGCTCGTCGATGGGTACTGGGGCTTCGCCAGCGGTCCGGTGTGGAGCCCGGATGAGATGGCGCGGCTCGGGCGCGAAGCGGTGCACCAGGCGAAGACGAACGCGCTGGGGAAGCCGCGCGCGCTCGCGCTCGCGCCCGCCCCGGCGGTGGCGAACGGGCACTGGACCATGCCCGTCGCGATCGATCCCTTCCAGATCTCCCCGCTCGAGGCCCAGGACTTCCTCGGCAGCCTGGGGGTCTACGTCGCTCGCACACCGAAGACCAGCGTGCGGCACATCGAGGCCAGGGCCGAGGCGCAGGCGAAGGCGTTCGCCTCGACGGCGGGGAGCTATTGCACGCAGCAGTGCTACCGCATGAGCGGAGTCATCGAGCTTGGCCTGAGGCTGGATGACGGACGGCAGGGCGCGCTCCAGCTCGACTGTCTGACCCCGGCAGGGATGGGGTGGGAGCTCTTCACCGCCGACCGGATCCCGCGGGTCCGCGACCACTCGCTGTTCGAGGAGATCCGTCGCGCGCTCGAGGGGCTCGAAGAAGACCTGCGCATGCCGGTCAAGCCGGTCGACGTGGGGCGCTACGACGCGGTGCTCGACGCGCAGACGGTTGCGCGCCTCGTCGACCGGACGCTCGGCCGTGCCACGGAGCTCGACCGCGCGTTGGGCTACGAGGCCAACGCCGGCGGCACGAGCTACCTCACCGACCCGCTCGCGATGCTCGGCAGCTACCAGGCCGGCGCGCCGAGCGTCACCGTCACCGCGGAGCGCGCGGAGCCCGGCGCCGCGGCCACCGTGAAGTGGGATGACGAGGGCGTCGAGCCGGACACGTTCCAGCTCGTGAAGGACGGGATGCTCGTCGATTTCCAGACCACGCGCGAGAGCGCGTCGTGGCTCGAGGACTATTACACCAAGGCGGGAAGGCCCGTCCGCTCGCACGGGTGCGCGGCCGCGCCGACCGCGATCTACGCCCCGCTGCAGCACACACCGAACCTGACGCTCGCGCCGGGGCGCGAGGCACACGACTTCGACGCGCTCGTGAGCGGCGTGACCAACGGAATCGCGATCAGGACTGCGGGGATCGACATGGACTTTCAGCACTCGAGCGGCCTCGGCACGGGGAACGTGTACGAGATCAAGCGCGGCAAGCGCGTCGCGCGGATCGCCGGCGCGGGCTTTCTCTTCCGCGCCACGGAGCTCTGGAAATCGCTCCAGGCCGTGGGCGGCGACGCGAGCCTGCGCCGCTACGGCATGACGGTGGAGAAGGGTGAGCCCGCGCAGCGCGGCGTGCACAGCGTGACCGCCGCGCCGGCGGTGGTGAAGGAGCTCACGCTCATCGATCCCATGAGGAAAGCATGAGCCGGCGCACGCGTGGGCCCGCGCGGCTCGTGGACAGCGAGCGCATTCTCTCCAAGGCCGAGTGCGAGGCCATCGCCCGGCGGATCTTCGCGTTCGCCCGCGGCGGCGGGGAGACGCACGTGCAGATCCTGTCGTGGTGGAACGGCGAGCTCCGCTGGGCGCGGAACCGCACGAGCCTCGCCAGCGATCGGCGCGACATCCGCATCGACATCTGGCGCACCCTGGGCGCGGGGCGCAGCGCGGTGACGACCAACCAGGTGGATGACGTCTCGCTCGAGGCGGCGGTGCGTGCCGCGGAGCGCGGGGCGCAGCTCCCACCGACGATCGCGCGGCGACCCGCGGACCTCCCCCCGATCCCGCACGCGCAGCGCCCCGCGACGGCGATCTGGAGCGATGCGACATATGCCGTGACCCCCGAGATGCGCGGTGAGGTCGCGCGCGGGCTCATCGCGCCGGCCGAGGCCAAGGGGATGCTCTCGGCCGGCTACCTCGAGATGCGCGCCGGGGCCAAGATGGTCGTCAGCTCCGAGCGCGCCGCGGACCCGTATGCGCCGTGGGACGTGCCGTACGTGCAGTGGACCCAGGCCCAGTGCTCGATGACCGTGCGCGACC
>JADGGM010000079.1 GCA_019689955.1 Gemmatimonadaceae bacterium | reverse complement strand
CGCACAAGGGGCCCCGCTTCCCTTTTCCCGGGCCGCGGGCCCCCCCATATTCCCCCAGCCATGCCCTTCAAGCTCATCAGCATCAGCGGCGATCAGAGCTTCGAGCTGCGAGAGGGTGCGACGCTCGTGGTCGGGCGCGCCTCGAGCAGCGACATTCCGCTGTTCGATCCCACGATCTCGCGCCGCCACGCCGAGCTGGCGTGCGAGCGCACGGCCGTGCACGTGCGCGACCTCGGCTCGAGCAACGGGACGTTCGTCAACGACGCCCGCGTCGACGCGGCGGACGTGCAGCCCGGCGACGTGCTCACCTTCGGCAAGGTGCAGTTCCGCCTCGCCGTGATCACCGCGCCGATCGAACAGCCGATCATCACGCGCGACCTCCCGGCCGCGATCGGCGGCGGCGGCTCGACGATCGTCCGGCAGCAGCCGATGAAGCAGCCGACCGGGCTCCTCTCCACCGTGTTCCGCGCGTCGAGCCTGGCCGCAGCCAAGGCGGAGACGGAGGCGGCCGACGAGCACCGGCGCACGGAAAAGAAGCTCGCCCTCCTCCTCGAGGTCTCCAAGGCGCTCTCGCGCGCGATCGACATCGACGCGCTGCTCGACAAGATCGCGGGGATGGTCTTCCAGATCATCGACGTGGACCGCGTCGCGATCGAGCTGCTCGACGAGCACGGCGTGCGCGTCCCGAAGATCTCGCGCGACCGGCACGGCGCCATGGCCGGCCGATGGGTGCCGCAGTCGATCGCGCGCAAGGTGGTCGAGGAGAAGGTCGCCGTGCTCTCCGACAACGCGCCCGAGGACCAACGCTTCGGCGGACAGTCGATCCTCATGCAGAGCGTGCGCTCGGCGATGTGCGCGCCGCTCATCGGCAGCGAGGAGCAGGTGCTGGGGGTCCTCTACGTCGACAATCTCACCACCACCCAGCGCTTCGACGGCGACGACCTCGACTTCCTCGTCGCGTTCTCCAGCATCGCCGCGGTGGCGATCGAGAACAGCAACTTCGCCGAGCGCATCCGGCGCGAGACGCTCGTGCGGAGCAACTTCGAGCGCTTCTTCGCCCCCAACCTCGCGGCGCGGATCGCGGGCACCCCCGATGCCGTGAAGCTCGGCGGGGAGAAGCGCACGGTGGCGGTGCTGTTCAGCGACATCCGCGGCTTCACGGCGCTCTCCGAGGAGATGCGCCCGGACGACGTGGCGCGGCTCCTCAGCGAGTACTTCACGGTGATGGTGGAGGTCGTCTTCCGCCACGGCGGCACGCTCGACAAGTTCATCGGCGACGCGGTGATGGCGCAGTGGGGGGCCCCGATCGCGGCGCCGGATGACGCGGACCGCGCGATGAGCGCGGCGCTGGACATGCTGCGCGAGCTGGAGGGGCTCAACGCGAAGTGGCGCGCCGAAGGGCGCCCGGAGCTGCACATCGGGATCGGGCTCAACTACGGCGAGAGCTTCGCGGGGTACATCGGCTCGGAGCGCCGCCTGGAGTACACGGTGATCGGCGACGCGGTGAACACGGCGAGCCGCCTCTGCTCCGCGGCCGACGGGGGGGAGATCCTCCTGAGCGAGGAGATGCGCGCGGCGCTCACGAACCCGCCGCCGCTGCGCGAGCGCGGGACCATGGAGCTGCGCGGGAAGAGCCAGCCGCTCCCAGTGTACAGCGTGGTGTCATGACCGACGGGACGGCGCGCGGCGCGGGGATACCGCCAGGGTATACGCGCCTCGCGGGCGCGGCCGACGCGGTCGGGCTCGCCACGCTCGCTGGGCCGCTCGCCGCGGCGCTCGGCGAGGGCTCGTTCTACGCCTACGCCGAGCATCACCCCGCGGCCCGCGCGCTCCAGGGGCGCGGGACCGTCTACGCGGTGCCGCTCCCCGATGGCGAGACGCGCGTGGTGGTGCGTCGCTCGCGCCACGGCGGGCTCCTGGCGCCGCTCACGGGGGAGCACTTCCTCGGCCGCACGCGGGCGCCGCGCGAGCTGGCGGTCGCGCTCCGCCTCGCGCGCGCCGGCGTGCCGACCCCCGAGGTCGGCGCCTACGCCACCTACCCCGCCCCGCCCATCGGCCGACGCGCCGACGTCGTCACGCGCGAGATCCCCGGCGCGCTCGACCTCGCCGCGACGCTCGCCGCGTTCATGGCGGCGGACGACAAGCGCCCGGTGCTCCGCGCCGTGGCACGGCTCCTCGCGGCGCTCACCGCGGCGGGGGCGCGCCACCCGGACCTGAACGTCAAGAACGTCCTCATCGCCCGCGACGCCAACGGCGACCCGGAAGCGTTCGTGCTCGACGTGGACCGCGTCTGGTTCGACGAGCCCGGCGCCCCGCGGGTGCTCGAGCGGAACCTGCGCCGGCTCGCGCGCTCGGCCGCGAAGATGCGCCGCCTGCGCGCCCTCCCGCTCGACGAACCCGACCTCCTCTGGCTCGGCGCCACCGCGGACGAGCTGGCCGCCGCACCCGCCGCCGAGCGCTGAGCGGACCCATGGGACTCGGCAAGTACGCGCGGCACCCGTCGCTCCTCGCGAAGAAGCTGCGCTGGCTCGCGCTCTACGCCGGGCCGCGCCACGACGTCACGGTCGACACGTACAACGGACGCCTCACCTTCGACAGCCGCGACAAGTTGATCGGCAAGTACCTGTTCGTGAACCGGGCCTACGAGCGCGCGTACCTCGAGGGCGCGCTCGGCGTGCTGGCGCGCGACGGATACCTCGCGCGCGACGGCCAGGGGACCGTGCTCGACGTGGGCGCGAACATCGGGATGATCTCCATCGCGCTCCTCCGGCACGGCTGGTTCGCGCGCGCCGTCGCGGTCGAGCCGTCGCCGCAGAACCTGCGCCTCCTCGCGCACAACGTGGCGCAGAACGCGCTCGCGGACCGGATCACGCGCCTCCCGTACGCGCTCTCGTCGACGGATGGGGAGCGCACGCTGGAGCTCTCCGAGTCCAACTCCGGCGACAACCGCATCCGCCACCACGTGGCCCCGGGCGCGTGGCACGAGGACCGGCGCCGCACGGTGCAGGTCCCGGTCCGCACGCTCGACGCCGCGCTCGCCGACACGCACGTGGATGCGCGCGACGTGCGGCTCATCTGGGTCGACATCCAGGGGCACGAAGGGTGGTTCTTCCAGGGCGCCGCGGCCACGCTCGCGCGAGGGATGCCCGTGGTGAGCGAGCTGTGGCCGTACGGGATCCTGCGTTCGGGGATGACGCGCGAGGACTACGTGGCCACGGTCGCGCGGCACTTCACGCACTTCTACCGCCTCGAGCCCGGCGGCGCGGTGAAGGCGCCGATCGCCGAGGTCGACGCGCTCTTCACGTCGCACGCGGCGCCGAAGGCGATGTGCGAGGTGATCTTCCTCCCGTGACGCCGCACCCGTCCCCGCCCACGCCGCTCGGCCGCGTCGGGATCGTCATGATGAGCGCGATCGGCGACGCGGTACACGTGCTCCCCGTGGTGAACGCGCTGCGGCGCCACGACCCGGCGTGCCACATCACGTGGGTGCTCCAGCCCGGCCCCGCGGCACTGGTCCGCGGCCACCCGGCGGTCGACGAGATCATCCTCTTCGAGAAGGCGCGCGGGTGGCGCGCGCTCCTCGACGTGCGCCGTGCGCTCGCCGCACGCCCGTTCGACCTGGTGATCGATCTCCAGGTGTACATCAAGGCGGGGCTCGTGACCGCGTTCACGCGCGCGCCGGTGAAGCTCGGCTTCGACCGCGCCCGCGCGCGCGACCTGAACTGGCTCTTCACCACCCGCCGGATCCCGCCGCACGCGCCGCAGCACGTGCAGGACCAGTACCTCGAGTTCCTCGACGCGCTCGGCGTGCCGCACGACCCGCTGACGTGGGACCTCGGCCCCTGGCCGCACGAGCGCACGCGGCAGCGCGAGCTCCTCGCCCCCTTCAGCCGCCCGATCGCCACGCTCGTCATCGGGACAAGCCACCCGCAGAAGGAGTGGATCCCGGAGCGGTGGGCGGCGCTCGCCGACGCGCTCTCCGAGCGCTACGGGCTCGAGCCCGTGCTGGCCGGCGGCCGCTCGGCGCGCGAGCTGGAGACCGAGCGCGCCATCGCCGCGCACGCGCGCCGGCGCCCGGCCTCCACGCTCGGCCTCCCGCTCCGCGACCTCGTCGCCCTCCTCGACGGCTCCGCGCTCGTGATCTCGCTCGACACCGCGCCGCTGCACATGGCCGTCGCGCTCGACCGCCCCGTGATCAGCCTCATGGGGTACAACAACCCCAAACGCGTCGGGCCGTACCGCAAGTACCACGATCTGATCGTCGACGCGTACGGCGACCCCGGCGAGGACTACCCGATCACCATCGCCCACCGCCTCGACCGGATGCCGCGCATCCAGGTGGACGACGTCCTGGAGAAGGTGGAGGTGTGGGCGCGCCGCTACCGCGCCGCCGCGCCCGCCGCGGAGACGCGCTCGTAGACGGCGCGCGTGCGCGCCGCGGTGTGGTCGACCGAGAAGAGCGGCGCGCGCGCCTTCCCCCCGGCGCCGAGCCGCGCCGCGAGCGCGCGGTCCGTGAGGAGGCGCGCGATCGCATCGCCGAGCGCCGCCGCGTCGCGCGGGGCGACGAGCAGCCCTGTCTCGCCGGGGACCACGAGCTCCGGGATCCCCCCCCCCGCCGTCGCCGCCACGGGCTTGCCGAGCGCCATCGCGTCGATGAGCACGGTCCCGAGCCCCTCCTCGGCGGAGCTCAGCACCACGACGTCGGCCGCGGCGAGCAGCGCATCCGCGTCGGTGCGGTACCCGGTGCAGTGCAGCGTCCCGCCGAGCGCGAGCCGGTCGACCTCCGCGGCGACGTCGGCCGCGAGCGGCCCGTCCCCCACGAGGAGCGCGTGGACCTCCGGCACGCGCGCGCGGGCCTCGGCCATCGCGCGCACGAAGGTGAGCGGGTCCTTGTGCCCCACCAGCGCGGCGACCATCACCACGAGCGGCGCACCGCGCGGGACGCCGAGCGTCGCGAGCGTGTCCGCGGCGGCCGGCGCGATGACGCGGTCCAGGTCCACGCCGCTCGGCACGAGCTCGATGCGCGACGGCGCGATCCCGCTCTCCTCGAGCGCGCGCTGGACCATGCGCGAGATCGCGATGATCGCCGCCGCGCGGCCGTACTTCCAGCGGGTGAAGGGGTTCGCGCGGAGGCGGAAGTCCACGCGCCGCGTGACCACCATGCGCGCGTGCGTGCCGAGCGTCGCGAGCGCGGCCAGCGCGACGGCGTGCCCGGTGTGCGCGTGGACGATGTCCACCCGCTCGCGCCGCACCACGCGCCGGAGGCGGAGCGCGGCCGCGATGTCGAGCTCCCCCGCGGGGGCGCAGGGGACCACCGGGAGCCCCGCCGCCGCCGCGCGATCGGCCAGCGGCTCCCCCGGGCGCGCGGCCACGAGCGAGCGGTCGCCGCCGCGCGCCAGCCGCTCGGCCAGCCAGAGCGCCTGGCGCTCCCCGCCGCGCCACCCGCGCTCCGCGTCCAGGTGGAGCACGGTGAGCGGGCGCGCGCTCATCGCCGCACGCGCCGCGTCACGACGCGCCCGTGCCGCCCGCGCCGGAGCGGTACTGCGGGTCGTTGTACATCTTGAACTGCCGATAGACCTTCGGCACCACGCGCCCGTCGGCGATCGCCTGGAGCAGCTCCGTCAGCTCGGCCGCGAGATCGTCGCGCTGCATCTCCAGCACCGCGACCTTCTCCGCACACTGCGCGCGGAACTCGTCGGTCACGTCCGGCCGCGCGATCTGTTCGCGCATGTGGTAGATCTTCAGCTCCATGATGCTGATCTTGTCCGCGAGCCAGCCGACCGTCTCAGCCATGCGTCGCCTCGCGGACCAGCCGCATCACTTCCGCGTCGATCCGCTCGATGAGATCGTTGCGGCGCTGATTGAGCTTGTCGATGGCGCGCTTGGCCGCGGCGACCTGGTGGTCGTCGTCGGCGCGTGCCTTGTCCTCTTCGTGCCAGAGCTCGATGTTCGTCTGGGCGAGGCGCGCGATGAGCGCGCCGATCGTGTCAGTCATCGGCGGTGGGGATTGGGGAAGACGGGAAGGGAGCGCGCGGCGTGCGCCCCTGCAGGAGCGCACGCACGGGCCCGAGCACCATGTCCGGGGTGATGTCCCCGGTGAAATCGTGCCCCTGCGCGAGGAGCCGCGCGCGGTCGCGCATGCGCACCACGCGCGCGCCGGGGCCGAGCACGGCGATCGTGGTCGGCAGCCCGGGGGTCCATGATTCGGGGGGCGTGGGGCCGAACACGGTCACGCGCGGCACGCCGAGCGCGTCGGCCATGTGCGCCGGCCCGGTGTCGCCCGAGACGAACACCTGGCACGTGGCGAGCACGCCGAGGAAGCGGCGCAGGTCGAGCGGGGGCATGATGATCGCGCGGCTGGTGCGCGCGCGCACCTGGTCCACCCGCGCCTCGTCCCCCGGCGTGCGGAAGACGATCGGCGTCACGCCATCGCGCGCCAGCGCCGCCGCGACGGTGCCGAACCGGTCCGCGTCCCAATCTTTCGCGGGCTCGCGCGTGGAGAGGAGGAACCCCACACGCGCCGCGTGCGGCGACGCCCCCGCGGCCCGTGCGTCGCGTTCGCCGCGCAGCCGCTCGTCCGCCGAGAGGTAGATGCGCGGGCACGGCGTCCCCGGCACCACCCCCACGAGCTCGAGCAGCCGCTGCCGCTCGCGCGCCACGTACTCGCGCGGCCCCCCGCGCGGGTGCGCGTGCGTGTAGAAGAGCCGCCACGCGCGGATGCGCCACCCCACGCGCACCCGCGCGCCGGAGAACCGCGCGATCAGCGCGGTGCGCAGGCTCCCCTGCACGTCGATCACCCAGTCGTAGCGCCGCGCGCGGATCTCGCCCCACATGGCGACGGACCGGTCCGGGTCGAGGACGATGCGCTCGTGCAGGTGCGGGTGGCCGGCGAGCAGCGGCGCCGCCGCGGCCCCGACGAGCATGTCCACGGCCGCCTCGGGAAAGGCGCGGTGCAGATCGTCGAGGAGCGCCGTGGAGAGCACGACGTCGCCGAGCCGGCGCAACTGGATGAGGAGAACGCGACGCGGTGCGGAGGTCATTCACGTTGCTGGAAACGACGCGCAATATACATTACGACCGAGACCCATGATACTCGCCCATCGTTCCCCCCGCCCCCGCGCCGCACGGTGACGATCCTCGCCCGCGCCACCTCGTCCCGGCTCGCCGCGATCGGCGCGCCGCGCCGCGTCGGGGTCGTGATGCTCACCGCCGTCGGCGACGCCGTGCACGTGCTCCCGGTCGTGACGGCGATCAAGCGCAACGATCCGACCACGCACATCACCTGGGTGCTGCAACCCGGCCCGGCCACGTTGGTCCGCGGCCACCCGGCCGTCGACGAGATCATCACCTTCGACCGCCGCGCCGGCTGGCGCGCCTTCGCCGACATCCGCCGCACCCTGCGCGAGCGCCCGTTCGACGTCACGCTCGCGCTCCAGGACTACCTCAAGGCCGGGATCATCACGCGCCTCACGCGCGCGCCCGTCCGCCTGGGCTACGACCGCGCCCGCGCGCGCGACCTCAACTGGCTCTTCACGAATTGCCGGATCCCCGCGCATGCGCCGCAGCACATTCAGGACGAGTACCTCGAGTTCGTCGCGGCGCTCGGGATCCCGACGGAGCCGGTCACGTGGGCCCTCGGCCCGTGGCCGGAGGAGCGCGCGTGGCAGCGCGATTTCGCCGCGCGCTTCGACCGCCCCATCGCCGCCCTCGTCATCGGGAGCAGCCGCCCGGAGAAAGACTGGGTCCCCGAACGGTGGGTCGAGGTCGTCGACGCGCTCACCGTCGATTTCGGCCTCCAGCCGGTGCTCGTCGGCGGACGCTCGCCCCGCGAGGCCGCGCTCGAGCGCTTCATCCTCGAGCACGCGCACCACCCGCCCGTCTCCGCGCTCGACAGCGGTCTCCGCCGCCTCGTGGGGATCCTCGACGCCGCGGCACTCGTCGTCTCCCTGGACACGGGCCCGCTCCACATGGCCGTCGCGCTCGACCGCCCGGTGGTGAGCCTCATCGGCTTCAGCAACCCGGCCCGCACCGGCCCCTACCGCAAGTTCCACGACCTCATCGTGAACGCGTACGGCGAGACGATGCGCAATGGCCGGCTGTGCACGGACCGGCGCCCGCAGAACACCGCGCGCATCACGACGCGCGAGGTGCTCGCGAAGGTCGAGCTCTGGCGCACGCGCTACGCAGGCACGACGCGCTCCGGCGACACACGTGCGGCGCCGTAGCGGCGACGCCGCTCCCGGCCGCGTAACAGGGCCTACGACGCCTGCGCCGCCCCGCGCCCGACGCGCTCGCGCACCGCGCCGATGTCACGCACGGGCCGAACTTCGATGCACCCGGTGCTGACCCACGGGAACTCCGAGGCCATCTTCACCGCCTCCTCCATGCTCTCGGCCTCGATGATGTTGAAGCCTCCGAGCACTTCCTTGGTCTCGGCGAACGGCCCGTCCACCGTGGTGATGCGGCCGTTCCGCATCCGAACGGCCTTCGCCGTCTCCGTCCCCTCGAGCATCTGCGAGTCGAGCAGCCGCCCTTGCCGGCGCAGCTCGTCGGCGTGGTCCAGGCAGCCACGCAACATGGTGTCGAACTGCCCCTCGGGGAGGGCGTCCAGCAGCGTGTCGTCGGTGTAGACCAGGAGCATGAACTTCATGCGGCCTCTCTCGATTCGGGGCCCACGGGGCGAGCCGATTCCGTGCGCGGCGGCGACCCACCCGCGCACGTTCGGCGCCGGGCGCGCGTGCGTCTCAAATTAAGGCGCGCGCACGCCCGGCGCGCAATCCGCGCGAGCGACTGGCGCGCGCTCCCGCGCCCGCTGTCTGGGAGCGCCGTGAGCATGCGCCGATTGAGGTCGAGCACCCGGTCGCGCCCCGGCGCGCGCCCCTCCGACCGGTCGATCGCGGCCCGCTGGAGCAGCATGACGGAATCGCCCGGGAGCCCGGGGCCGGCGAGGAGGACGATGAACGCGACGTCGCTCGACCGCGCGGCGTCCATGGGTGCGATCCCCCCGCCCTCGCTGTGGCCGATGATCCCGCTCCCCGCCGGGGTCGTGAGCACCCCCGCGA
>JADGGM010000078.1 GCA_019689955.1 Gemmatimonadaceae bacterium | reverse complement strand
CCCGGGGGCGGGGCGGCGGTGGGCGGCCGCGGGGTACGGCCATGGCGCGGCGCCCCGCGCCGGAGGCGCCGGCCCAGTCGGCGCGCAGGAGCGCGACGTAGCTCGCCGTGCTGCGCCGGAGGCTGTCCAGGCGGGCGCGATCGTTGAGGATCGCGCGGGCCAGGTAGCCCTCCAGCGTCACCAGCAGATCCTTCTCCCGCCGGTCCGCTTCGGTCAGCGTGTTCCCGACCGCCACGACGCGCCGGGCGTAGTGCATCATGCGCGCCGTGTCGCCCATCCGCTGCGCCGCGAGCACCAGCTTCCACAGCGCCTCCATCCACGTCGCGCGCGAGACGGCCGGCGAGGATCCGAGCGCATCGATCAGCCGTTCGGCCGCGGTGAAGCGCACGGGGGCACGGAGATACAGCGGGACGATCGTGTCGATCACCAGCGCGGCCCGCTCCCCGGCCGCGGACGCGGGGACGAGATCGAGGCGGCGCTTCACGAGCGTGTCGGCCTGCTCCTCCATCCCCGCCTGGCGATCCAGCGCCATGAGCAGCGGGAACTCGTCGAGCGACGTCGTCGTGTCGGGCAGGTTGCGCCGGCACAGCCGCGCGGTCTCCCGCACGAGCGCCGGCGGCCCGGCGTCGTAGTCCATCGCCTCCAGCGGCAGCGTGTCGCGCCAGACCGCGGCGCTCTTGCGCAGACTGTCGGCCACGCGCTCGGTGAGCGCGAGGCACTCGTCGACCGTGCGATAATGGCTCACGTCCACCGGCGCCGACGGCTCCTCGAAGCGCGCCTGCCCCCGCGCTCGCGCGGCGACGAGGCACGCCAGGACCATCCCCCACCCCACGCATCGGATTGCTCGCATCACGCGACTCTCCCTCTCAGACGGCATCGGCCAGCGACGTGAAGCTGAAGTCGCGCACTTTGAGCGGCGGGACGATCGCCGGCGCTCCCGGCAAGCCGAACACCGGGACCGGCGGCCCGAGCTGCTCCACCTGGTTGAGCACGAAGAGCGGCGACTCGGTGAAGCGAAAATTCTTCACGGCCTTCGTGATCTTCCCGTTCTCGATCAGCCAGACCCCGTCGCGCGTCAACCCGGTCGCCATCAGGGTCGACCGATCGAGCACGTTGACGTTGGAGAATCGCGTGACGAGGAGCCCGCGCTTCGTGCTCGCCACCATCTCGTCGACCGTCGTCGTCCCGCCGCTCATGCGGAAGGAGCGGCTGTCCGGCGTCCCCAGGTTGTCGGTGCGGGTCGTGAGGGCGTACTCGCGCCGGTCGGAGAGCATGGTGGGCACGCCATGGTCGACCCACGTCACCGGGCGCACGGGCTCGCCGGTCTCGTGGGTGAAGGGCATGACGCCCAGCTCGGGATCGGCGGGATCGTGGCTGATGGTGATGCGTTCATCGACGACCTTGAGCCCGAGCTTGGTGCGGACGATGCCGAGCGCGCCGTCCGCGCCGGCCACGAAGGGCCCCCTGCCATGCTCGGCCTCCTCGCGACTCCAGGTGATGCGCACGACGAGGTCGTAGACGGCCTGCGGCTCGAGCACGACGGTGTAGCGCCCCGGCTCGAGCGCCACGGGGTGACGCGAGGCGAGACATTTCTCGAGCGCGCGCTTGGCCAGCGCCTGCGTGTCGATCGCGCGCCAATCGAAGCTCGTCGCTCCGGCCCACCCGGAGCCCGTTTCTTCGGGATCGCGCACGGTCATCGAGCACTGCGCGAGCGTCTGGCGCGCATAGCACGGTTGCCCGCCGTCGGGGAAGCCGCCCCACTCTCGCGCCCGCACTTCCAGAAAGCCTGCCGACTGCATCCCGGCCGCTCTGGCGGGCTCCAGCAGTGCGCGGGCGGCCGCGCCGCGCTCTTCGGCGGTCAGGTCGTACGTCGCGTCGCTCCAGATGCGCGTCGCCGGGAAGGTGAACCAGGGGGCGTGCAGCGGGAGGTCTTCCGGCAGCGCGCGCACGCCGAACAGTCTCGCATCGCGCTCGGCCGCGCGGACCAGGTTGACGAGCGAGACGTCGTCGATCTGGTTCGTCGACGCGCGCCCGGCCGCGTGCTCGTGGATCGCGCGGACCACGCTGATGCTCACGTCGCGCCGATCGCTGGCCAACCGGACGCGGTTCCGCCCCCACCGGAGCGCTCCGGCCCACCAACTGTCGACGTTGACGCTGGTCTTCCCGCCCCCGACGGCCGCCTGGCGCGCGCGCGCGGCCAGCGCCTCGCATTCCGCCTGCGAGAGCAGGCGCTGGCGCGCTTCGAGCAGCCGCATCACCCCATCGAGTCGCATCACGCTCTCCGCAGCGGGTCGATCACCGTCAGTTGCGCGAACACCGTCGGCGGTGCCGTGACGCTGGCCACGGATTGCTGCCCCGGCTCGCCCTTCATCGAGGCCATGCCCACGCGGCGCACGCTCGCGCGCCCGCCGACCGCGCGGAGCCCTTTCCACAGCTCGGGCGCGCGAAAGAGGAACCCCGCGCCGGCGATCATGGCCACGCGCTTTCCGCGCTTGACCTCGTAGACGCGGCCACCGGCGCCGAGGCCGTTGAGGTGCTGGAAGTCCATGTTCAACTGCGCTCCCTTGACGGCGATCCCTTGCTCGAGCCCGCTCACCAGCGCGTCGAAGTCCAACGCCTCCCGCCCCGGGTGCATCACGAGGTTGGGCGTGGTCTGCAGCGGGGCATCGATCGCCGACTCCGCGCTCGCGCACCCGTGCGAGCGCACGGGCTTCCCGATCTTCGCGTAATAGTCCTTCATCCACGCCGCGCTCTCGCGCGTGGTCTGGAAGTCGACCAGCACGCCGTCCTTCACGAGCGTGAACTCCTCGGGTGCGACGCCGTCATCGTCCCACTGGACGGTGGCGCACCCGCCGCGCTCGGACCGGTTGCCGGTCACCGTGAGCGCGGACGCACCGACCTGGTACTGGCCGAGCATCTCGAAGGGGCGATTGAGGTAGCTCGTGCCGCCGGCGTTGGCCTCCTCGCCAAGCGCGCGGTCGAGCTGCGTGGCCGGCGCGAGGGTCTGGTGCAGCAGGTTGGCCACGTCGGGCGCGCTGAACACCGCGTCGTAGCGCCCCACGTCCACCGGCTTGACCGGGAGCGACAGGTCTTCCTCCGCCTCGGCCACCGTCCGCCGGATCGCCTCGTGGAGCGGCTGATGGCGATAGAGCTCCCACCCGACCCCCGCCGGGCTCAGGAGATCGACCGCCAGCCGCGTGACCCGGTCGTTCTTGCGGACCTGGAGCACGAGCTCCCCCTGGGAGAGGTACGTGCGCTGGGTGCAGTAGCTCCCGACGGTCGATGCATACACCTTCTCCTGCATCGTGAACGCGCACTGATTGCTCCACACCTCGGCGTGTGGGATGCGAGCGGTGAAGATGGCGAGGCTCTGGAGGTAGTCTGCGATCTCGAGCGGCGACACCGCGAACGGGTCGATCTCGACCGGCATCACCCAGTGCCCCTTGGGGACCGCCGCCGCGGGAGCGAGCTCCGTCACGGCGGCGCCGCCGATCGCGTTCACTCGGGCTTCGTGGACCGCTTCGGCCCCCAGGCGCGCCATCTCGTCCGCGCTCCACACCGGCCCGCTCGCGAACCCCCAGTAGCCGTCGGCGAGCGCGCGCACGCCCACCGCGAGCTGCTCCTGGTCGCCCACGGCCCGGGGGCGCACGATCCGGCTCATCGTCCGCGTGAGGCGGACGTCGGCGTACGTGGCGCCCGCGGAGTGCGCGGCATCGAGCGCGCGGCCGGCGAGCTCCTCGAGCGCCGGGTCCGCGAGCGCGGGCACCGGATCGCCCGCGCGGCCGAACCGCGCCAGGAGCGGGTGCGTGCCCGCGGGGATCGCGGCAACGAGCGCGCTGGCCTTCAGGAAGTCACGACGTGAGATCGGCATGCGGTCGTGGTGATCGGTCGAGAGCAGCGAGGCTACTGCGGGATGTCGGCGGAGACGACGACGCGCCCCGTCGCGCCCGGGATGAGCGTGCTGTAGTACTCGTACACACCCGGCTGCGTGAACGCGCGCGACTGGAAGTTGTTGAGGATGAACGTGTCGCCGCCGAACGGCGCGACGTTGCCGGTGCCGGTCGGGGTGCCCGGGAGCGCGGTCTGCGCCACGACGTTGGTGGGGTCGTCGAACACGATGTCGGTCTTCGCGACCTTGTCGAACCAGACCACGTAGCCGCCCGGCGCGATCACGACCTCGCTCGGCGAGAACACCGGGTGCTCGGCTTCGCCGACCTTCGTCGCGCGCATGATGACGTTGACGACCGCGCCGAGTCGCATCGTCACGTCGATGTCGAGCGTGTCCGCCATCGTGACCCCGTACACCGTGGTCGTCGCGATCACCGACACGTGGCCGATCTTGTGCCCCAGGAGCCGGCCGTTCGTGATCGACGCGACCAGAGGATCGGACACCGTGTACGCCACGTTGAGCGCCGTGGCCGGGATCGGCACGCTGTCCGCGGTGAACGCCCGCGCGACGAACGGGAGCGTCGCCAGCATGGGCACCGTGGAGTCGGCCTGGACGTCGAAGTACGCGAGCACCGGGGGCGGGTCGTCTGCGGTGACCGTGATCAACGCCGTGTCCGCGTGGCGGATGTTCCCGATCGCGGCCTCGGCGATCACGCGCGCCGCGGTCACGACGCCCAGCGCGCGCACGTGTCCGTCAGGGGTCAACGCGATCTTGCTGTTGTCGGTGCGGAAGGTGACGGGGGCCTGCGCGGCCAGCGGCGCGCCGGTCGCGTCGCAGAGGGTGGCCACGAGCGTGATGGTGTCGTACGGCGCCGCCGTGGACAGCGTGACCCCGCGATGGTCGATCGTGAGCGCCCAGTAGAGATGAGAGACATCGCTTACCGAGATCGGCGCGGTCGGCGCCGGCTCCTTCCCCCCACACCCGAGGACGGCCAGGGCCAGGAGCACGGCGAGCCGCACGCCGTGGCGAGCTGTGGTCGAGGCGGGAGCAGCGATCATGGAAGCGCCCTCGAATGGATGGTTCGGATGCATGTTACGCATCCCGGTTCAGGCAGCCGTGGTACAGCGGGTTCGTGCTCTCTTCATCGGGCGGGACGGGGGCGTTCACGTCGTTGCCGTAGGTCCCCGACCCCGACCCCGGCCCGTACTGGCCGGTGGGGTACACCGTGACCTGATCGCGCCCGTACTGTCGGACGAGCCGGCGCAGATCCCCTTGACGGTGGCCGGTGAGAAAGAGCCACGCCGCGCGCTCGCGAAAGAGGAGATCCACCCGCGCGTCCGGATCGCCCGGGTCCGTGAGCGGCCGCAACCCCGCCACGTGCCCGGTGCCCGCGGCCCACGTCGTGTCGACGTGCCCCGTGCTGTCGGGCGCGCTCGTGGTGAACGTGCCGTTGGTGCGGAGCGCATTGAGGATCGCCAGCCAGTCGCCGCCCGCGCCGTGCAGTGCCGCTTCGGCCTGGATGAGCCGCGCCTCGATCCCATCCGCGAGGACGATCGGGCTCCCGCCATCAGGCTGATACTTGGCCGGCCAGAACATCGGCGTGCCGTAGATGTTCGCGTCGTGCGCGGAGAGCGCCCGCACCGCGGTGCGCGGATCGAGGCTCGTGCGATAGTCGATCCCGTTGATCCCCTCGCGATCCGAGACGGTGAAGCTCCACGCGATGGATCCGGGGCTCTGCACGGCGAAGTTGGTGACGTTGATGCCGCTCGCGGGATTGAACTGTTCCGCGTACGAGAAGTCGTCGGGGACGTCCGCCACCGCCGCAGCCGCTCCGGCATAGTCCCCCAGATCGAGCAGCGCGCGCCCGCGCCCCACGCGCGCCAGGTTCACGACGCGCGCGCTGTCCGCCCCCAGCGCGAGCGCGGTGTCGAAGAGCGCGGTCGCGTTCCGGAGCACCTCCTCGGTCGTCGAGCCGGGTCGGAGCGTCCAGTCCCCGCGATAGTCCAGGGTGCTGAGCGGGATGCCGGAGCAGAAGAGCTCCGCCAGCATCACCTCGGCGTAGCCCTCGATCGCGTACAGGTGCCCGCGCAGCGCGGCGGACGACGTGTCGGGCGGATAGTCGCGCAGCAGCCCCAGCGCCTGGCTCACCTCCCCACGCACCCGCTGGAGGCTCCGATAGCTGCGCCAGTCCGAATTCTGGTAGCTGTCGCTCGACCGCACCGCCGGGAGCATGCGGCGATCGAGCGCCTCGTCGCCACCGTAGCTCGCGCCGCCGAGGTACCCATCCTGCAGCTCGTCGCTCAGGATCCCCGTCGTGCGGACATACTCGCGCCCGAACGCATCGCGGAAGGTGATCAGTGCGCCGTAGTACGCGGCCAGCGCGCCCCGCGGCGTCTCGGTCGCTGCGGGATCGGTCACGTTCGACGGCAGGTCCGCGTTCCCGACCAGATTCTCGGGCGAGCACGCGGCGAGCCCTCCCAGCACGATCCCCGCCGCAAGGCCGGCGCGGAGCCGGCGCATCGCGTGCTCGTATCGACCAGTCACGATCATGGTGCTTGCCTCGGGTTCGGTCAGTAGCTCGCGCGCACGCGGATGCTCCAGGTGCGCGGCTGCGGGAGGATGCCGGTGTCGGCGATGCTGTTTCCCGTCGCGAAGGCGTTCACGTTGGGATCCATCCCGCGGTAGTTGGTATGGAGCCAGAGGTTGGTGCCCTGGAGGGCGACCGAGAGCGCCTGTGCCCCGAGGCGCTGCGCCACGCGCGTGGGGACGTTGTACGCCACCGACAGGCTGTTGAGCCGCCAGGTCGACACGGTCTGCGTCCCGACAAATCCGGCCACGCTGTTCTGGGCGACCGCGGCGGCCTTGGCATCGAGCGGCGCGGCGGGATCGTTCGCGGCCAGCGCGAGCGCGCTGAACGTGGTGCCGAGCCCGGTCTGCGTGAGCCCTCCCACGTACAGGAAGGTGGCGCTCAGCGTCACCGCGCTCCGGAAGAGCGAGAGCGTCGTGCTCACCGAGCCCTCATAGTCCGGGTTCTGCGACCCGAGATAGACCAGCGTGTCGCTGACCAGGAGCTCCGAGGCGGGGTCGATCACGCCATCGCCGTTCCGGTCGCTGTAGCCGAGGATCTGCGGGCCCCAGAGCCCGAACAGCGGATAGCCCGGCACCACCCCGACCGTGGCCGAACCGCTCGGGGTCCGGTACGACGGGATCCCTTGGTTGAGCGTGACGACCGTGTTGGTGTTGTGGCTCACTTGCCCCTGCACGCGCCACGACACGGGATCGGTGCGGAGGAGCTGCGCGCCGAGCGTGAGCTCGTACCCCAGGTTGCGAATGACGCCGATGTTCCGCAGGATGGTCCCGCCATCGCCGAGCACCGACGGCGGCAGCTTGAAGCTCACCAGCGCGTCGATGCGCGTCTTGCGATAGCCGGTGAACCCCAGCGAGATCCGATCATCGAACATGTCGGCGTCGAAGCCCCCCTCGAGCTCGCGCGAGCGCTCCGGCCGGATCTCCGAGTTCCCCACGTTGGAGAGGTGCGCTGCGTCGACGAACTGCCCGTCGTACCACTGGCCCGCGCTCACCCCATAGAGCCGCAGCCGGTCCGTCGGCCCGGGCTGCACGCCGGCCATCCCGTACGCCGCGCGCAGCCGGAGCGTGTTGAACACCGGCTTGAGCGCATCCGGGAAGAACGGCTCGTCCGACAGGAGATACGAGAGGCTGATCTTGGGGAGCGCCGTGAGATGCGCGCTCGACCCGAACGCGTTCCCGCCGTCCAGGCGCAGCCCGGTGGAGAGCCAGAGGCGCTTGCGGCTGAACGACGGCTCGATGTACCACCCGAACGTCGCCTGGTCCTGCGTCAGCCCGGTCGTGCTCTCGATCTTCGTCGCATTCTGGATGCTCTCGCCGCCGTAGGCGAGGTGCGACTTCAGGATCGCGAAATCGGACGTGGACCGGTCGGTGTAGTTGACGCCCGAGGCGAGCTGGAGGCGGATCCCCCACGGGAGCGGGGCGGTCGCGGTCGCGCGCACGTTCACCGTCTTCATGATCGATTCGCCGCGCCCCATCGACACCTGCCCGGAATCGGTCGGACTCTTCGCGCCGTTGGGGAGGAGCGTGCCGTCGGTGCGCTCGACCACGTTCAGGCCGACGTCCGCGCTGACCTGCAGCCATGGCCGCGTGGTCCAGTTCAGGTTCACGCCGTTGGTGAACTGCGTCGCCACATCGGTGGCGCGCTGGAAGTAGTCGTTCAGGATGATGTCGTTGGGCATCAGCCCCTCGACGTGCGTGCCGACGACGAACGGCGTGTAGTAGATGCCGCTGGCGTGGTCGACGTAGCTCCGCATGAGCGTGCCGATCTGCTGCTCGAGCGAAGAGCGCTGCTGCTCGGAGCGCGAGAGCATCGAGGTGAGCGAGACGTTGGCCGTCTGCCCGATCCGCGCCCCGATCCGGCTCTGGGCGCCCCATTGCTTCAGGCGCTGCGGGCGCCGCATCCACTCCGGCGGCTCGCCGCCGTGGCTCGTGCGGTAGCGCTGGGCCTCGAACGCGGGGAGCCGGATGAGCCCCATCTCCTCGCTGTAGTTGCCGTTGACGGCGTACGTCAGCGCGTCGCTCCCCCCCGAGACACCGAGCGTGATGCCGCTCCGCCAGCCGTGGCCGAGCACCGTCATCGAGGGGTCGTTCAGGAGCTGGTACGCGACCAGACTGTCCGGCCGGCAGGCGGTCGTGAGCTCATCCACGAGCCCGCAGAAGACCTGTTCGTTGTCCAGCGGGTTCCGCCCCCACCGCACGTAGGTGTTCGGCCACTTCCCGGGGAGCGCGGTCGTGCCGCGCTCGAGGCTCGCGGTCCACTGCGGGGGGCCGCTCTTGCCGCGCTTCGTCGTGATGACGATGACGCCGTTGGCGGCGTCGGATCCGTACATCGTCGCCGCGCTCGGTCCCTTCAAGACCTCGATCGTCTCGATGCTGTGCGGGTCGAGGTAGTCCAGCGGCGACGGCGCGGCGTACTGCGTGCTGAAGCTGGCCAGGTTCTTGTCGCGAGCCCCCGACTGCTCGGCGTACACCCGTACGCCGTCCACGATCACGATCGGATCGTTGCTCTCGTTCACGCTCGCCGGGCCGCGGAGCCGAAGGCGCGCCGGGCGGCCGGGCGCGCCGGAGGTGTGCTGCACCACGAGC